>CAMDZU010000266.1 GCA_945910715.1 uncultured Clostridia bacterium | reverse complement strand
ATAAAAGGCGACAGCCTTGAGGAAAGGAAAGCAACATGACTACAAAGTATATTTTTGTAACGGGCGGTGTAGTTTCGGGACTTGGCAAGGGCATTACAGCCGCTTCTCTCGGCAGACTGCTTAAAAACAGAGGATACAAGGTGACAATCCAGAAATTCGACCCGTATATCAACGTTGACCCGGGCACAATGAGCCCATATCAGCACGGCGAGGTTTTCGTAACGGACGACGGTGCGGAAACCGACCTTGACCTTGGACATTACGAGCGTTTCATTGACGAAAACCTTTCGGTAAACAGCAACGTAACCACAGGCAAGATTTATCAGACGGTTATCAACAAGGAGCGCAGAGGGGATTATCTCGGCGGCACTGTTCAGGTTATTCCTCATATCACAAACGAAATCAAGGAAAGAGTTTACCGTGCGGCTAACTCCAACGACGGCCCCGTTGATATTGTTATCACCGAAATCGGCGGTACAGTAGGCGATATTGAAAGCACTCCCTTCCTTGAAGCAATCAGACAGGTAACAGCCGACAAGGGCAGAGAAAACGTAATCTATATTCACGTTACCCTGCTCCCCTTTATTGCAGGCAGCGACGAGCTTAAAACAAAGCCCACACAGCACAGCGTAAAGGAAATGCTGGGTATGGGTATTCAGCCTACAATTCTCGTGTGCCGCTCGGAAATGGATATTCCCGACGAGGCAAGACGCAAGATTGCTAATTTCTGCAACGTTCGTCCACAGGACGTAATTCTCAACAGAACGGCCTCCTCGCTGTACGCAGTTCCTCTTATGCTTGAAAAGGAGGGTCTTGCAAACGTTGTCTGCGAGCATCTCGGTATTCCCAATCCCACTCCCGACCTTGAGGAATGGAAGGAAATGGTTCACAAGCAGGAAAACACCACAAAGACCCTTAAAATCGGTCTTGTAGGCAAGTATGTTGCCCTCCCCGATGCATATATTTCCGTTATGGAATCACTCCGCCACGCAAGCTTTGCACAGGACGCAAAGGTTGACATTGCCCTTATCAATGCGGAGGAGGTAACTCCCGAAACCTCGGAGCAGCTTCTCGGCGACTGCGACGGTATTCTTGTACCGGGCGGCTTCGGCGACAGAGGAATCGAGGGCAAGATTGAGGCAGTACGCTACGCAAGAGAGAACAAAAAGCCTTACCTCGGACTTTGCCTCGGTATGCACATGGCTACAATCGAGTTTGCAAGGCACGTTGTAGGCCTTGACGGAGCAAACAGCGCCGAATTCAGCGACGGACTGTATAACGTAATCGACATTATGCCCGACCAGAAGGACGTAGATATGGGCGGCACAATGCGCCTTGGCTTATACCCCTGCAAGCTTGAGCCGGGCACAATTTCCCGTGAGGTTTACGGCGAGGAGCTTGTTTATGAAAGACACAGACACAGATACGAATTCAACAACGCTTTCCGCACACAGTTCCTTGAAAAGGGCTTTATCCTTGCAGGACAGTCCCCCGACGGCAAGCTGGTTGAAATTGTGGAGCTGCCCAAGTCAATGCACCCGTGGTTTGTGGCGGTACAGTTCCACCCCGAATTCAAGTCCCGTCCAAACAGACCTCACCCATTGTTCAAGGACTTTATCAGAGCGTCCTTGGAGTTAAAGGAAAACAAGTAAAGAAATAAGGTTTTAACGAAGAAAGCTGCTGATTGGCTTAAACCACAAATACAGAGAAAAGACGGTTTATATTATGGCAGAGCTGATAAATTCTTATTACGACAACAGAGAGCTTTCGTGGCTCAAATTCAACAAGCGTGTTCTTGAGGAAGCGCAGGATAAGGAAGTGCCCCTTTTTGAGCGGCTGCGCTTCGTGTCCATTTTTTCAAGCAATCTGGACGAGTTTTTTATGGTGAGAGTAGGCTCTCTTCACGACCAGACCTTGCTTAAAAACGAAAAGCCCGACAATAAGACAAACCTTTCTCCACAGGAGCAGCTTGACAGAATTGCGGACAAGGTTGCAAGGCTTATTCCCGAAAAGGACAAGGCTTACAAGGAGATTATGGAGCAGCTGCGCTCCCATGACGTTGAGCAGATAAATCCCGCAAAAATGTCAATGGAGGACGAGGAGTTTCTTGACGGCTATTTCACAAGGGAAATTCTCCCTCTCCTTTCGCCCCAGATAATCGACAAAAACCACCCGCTCCCGTTCCTCCGCAACAAGGAGGTTTATGTGGGGCTTACCTTAAAGCGGAGAAATTCCGAAAAGCACGGCACTCTGAGAGCCCTTATCCCCGTGACCGCAACGGGAATTTTTGAAAGGCTTATCTATCCCCCTTGCTCAAAGGGCGTTCGCTTTGTGCTTATAGAGGACCTTATAATGCATTATGCGGACAGGGTTTTCCCCGACCATGAGGTTGTGGGAAGAAACGTTTTCAGAATAACCAGAAACGCCGATATTGACGTTAAGGAAGCCCTTTTCGACCACGACCTTGACTTCCGTGACGTAATGGAGGAGGTTGTTAAAAAGCGCAAGAAGCTTGCTCCCGTAAGAATAGAATTCGGCAACGTTTCGGGAGAAGTAAAAAAGGCTGAAACTGCGGAAATATTCGGGCTGGAGCTGGGCGAAAAATTCGTTTTCGTGCAGGAATCCCCTCTTGATCTGGGCTTTGTGGGAGATTTAGGAGATCAGCTTGCAACGGACAGGGAAATTTTCTACGAGCATCTGTCGCCGCAGCCTGCCTCCTGCCTTACAAACGAGCCAATGATGAAGCAGATAGAGCGCAAGGACATACTGCTTTCATATCCCTTTGAGTCCTTCAAGCCCTTTATTGATCTGCTTGAACAGGCGGCGGAAACTCCCGAGGTTGTTTCCATAAAAATAACACTTTACCGTGTGGCAAGGGACAGCAAAATCGTAAATGCTCTTATCAAGGCGGCTGAAAACGGCAAGGACGTGCTGGCGCTGG
>CAMDZU010000265.1 GCA_945910715.1 uncultured Clostridia bacterium | reverse complement strand
TGATAACTATTACTATTATTATATCAGTTAACTATGCCTTTGTCAATATGCTTCTTACTCATATTTTACATTGTCGGTTATATAATGCCGTATTCTAAGCGGAATTCCAAGCTCCGCCGCTACCGCCTTGCAGCGTCGGATTTCCTCCGCGCTGATTACATCCACAACGGTGAATTTCACCTCGCCCACAATCCCCTTTGCCGCCTTTGCAAAGCTCAGCATTGCGCCGAAGGCTTCCTCGCCGAATTTAGGGCGGGTTACTCGGTTATAGCTTTCTGCGTCGGGGGCGTTAAGGCTTATGGAAATGCTGTCGATTAAGCCTTTCAGCCCACTTATGTCAAACCGGGGATTGATAAGCCCCACAAGGCCGTTGGTGTTAATGCGGATTTTCATATCCGTATGTTCTTTCACATACCTTGCGGTTTCTAAGAGAATATCCGCTCTTTCCATAGGCTCACCGTAGCCGCAGAAAACAAGCTCCTTAAGTCCGCTTTTGTCAAAGCTGTCAAAGGCACCTGTTATCTCGTTCAGATCAGGCTCGTGTTCAAGCCAAAGGCTGTCGTTTGTGCCAACGCTGTCGCTGTTTTTCCTTATGCAGAAGGTGCAGGCGCAGGGGCATTTGTTGGTTATGTTGGCGTAAAGAGCGCCGCCGAATTCATAAAAAATTGTCATTGCAATCCCTCTTTTACTCGATTTCTATTTTCTCGCTGTCAAAGTCAAGAATTACCTTTGTGCCTTTTCCCTCCTCGGACAGCGCATAAATTTTCTGCTTCATATTGGTCATTATTTTTTTGCACAGGTATAGTCCTATTCCTGTTGATTTCTTGTCAAGCCTGCCGTTAAAGCCTGTATAGCCACGCTCGAAAATCCGAGGTAAATCCTCCCTTGCAATGCCTATTCCCGTATCCTCAATTACAAGGGCTTTGGGCTTTTCGCTGTGGAGATAAATGGAGATTTCCCCTGTGCGGGTATATTTTACCGCATTGGAAATTACCTGTCCTATTACGAAAACCGCCCATTTTTCATCTGTAAGCACAACGCAGGAAAACTCCTCCATATTAAGCTTAAGCTTTTTTCTTATGAAGAACTGGGCATATTTTCTAACAGCCTGCTTTGCAAGGTCGTACAAATCGCAGGGCTTGAAAATCAAATCCGTTGTCATGCTTTCAATACGCTGATACTGAAGCACCATATCCGCATACTGCTCGATTTTGAAAAGCTCCAGCAAAACCGCCTTGTCACGCTGGTTTTCGCTTTCGGAAAGCAGAAGCCGCATTGCGGAAATGGGAGTTTTAATCTGATGAGCCCACATGGTATAATAGTCGGACATATCGGTGCTTATTGCGTTTTTCTCTTCCTCCAGCCTGCTTTTTTCCGCATACAGCAGGCGGATTATTTCAAGGTACATATCCTCGTTGATGTCATTGCTTTCGGGGAGCGTATCAAGGGAAACAAACCCCCTTGATGCAATATCCTTAAGCTGAACATATTTCCTGCAATATGCCGCAAAATCAAATGCGGCGTACACCAGACCCATAAATCCGCACAGCAGAAAGGCATAGAGAATTATCTCAGTATCAAGCTCTGCAAGAAGAAATACCACAATGAAAACCACCGAAAAAAGCAGCAGCATTGCCAGCGTTTTGAGCCGCCTGCGGATATATGAACAGAACACGCTTTTCAGACTGATTTTGTTCATCACACCATATAACCTATGCCTTTTTTGGTTTTTATAAAGTCGGTAAGCCCGATTTCGTCAAGCTTTTTCCTAAGCCTTGTTACATTAACCGTCAGTGTGTTGTCGTCAATAAAGCTGTCGCTTTCCCACAGCCTTGTCATGATTGTATCACGGGACACCACGCTGCCCGAATGTTCCATAAGTATCTGCAGAATCTTGAAGTCGTTCTTGGTAAGCTCCAGCCGTTTCCCCTTAAAGGAAAGGGAGGTGTCCGCAAGATTTAGTATTGCGCCGTTATGCTCCATTGCGCCTGATGTTCCCTGATAGGAATAGGTTCTGCGAATAAGCGCCGTTACCTTTGCGGTAAGGACGGATAAATCAAAGGGCTTTGAAATAAAATCGTCCGCTCCCATATTTACCGCCATGACAACGTTCATATTATCCCCCGTCGAGGAAAGGAAAATAATAGGCACAGTGCTGATTTTCCGTATCTCGCTGCACCAGTAATAGCCGTTGAAAAACGGCAGAGCAATGTCCATTATAACTATGTGAGGCGAAAATTCCACAAAGGTTTTCATAACGTTGCGGAAATCCGTTACGCTTTCCGCTATATATTCCCACTTGCGGAGATGATTTTTTATTGTTTCCGATATAACCTCGTCGTCCTCTATAATAAGCGCCTTGTACATTGTGCCTCACTCCTTTGTACTCTCATTTTACTATATATTATTTCAAAAGTCAATGAATAAAAGTCACTGTGCAAAACAAACAAATACGTCACCGCATTTTACTGCAACACGCTGTTTTTGCGTTGCGAGTATTGCATTTTTTCTTTGGTTATGATATATTTAATACGTTGTGGAAACGTTACCGATAACGTTTACAGTTACTTTTCCGAAATAAATGAAGGGGGTCGCACCGTTGACAATAAAGGATATTGCAAGATTATCGGGCTACGGTGTAAGCACCGTTTCAAGAGCGCTCAACAATCACCCCGACATAAGCGCAGAGGCAAGAGAAAAGATCCGTGCGATAGCACAGCAATACAGCTTCACACCCAACACCAACGCAAGGCAGCTCAAATCATCGGGCAGCAAATCCGTTGTAATAATCGTCAAGGGCACTTTCAACGTGTTTTTCTCCGCTCTTGTGGAAAAGCTTCAGATGCAGATTGACAGGCTGGGTTACGGTGTGCTTGTGCATTACCTTGACACAAAGGAAAACGAGGTGCAGCTTGCAAAACGGCTGTACAACGAGATAAAGCCATTGGGGATAATTTTC
>CAMDZU010000264.1 GCA_945910715.1 uncultured Clostridia bacterium | reverse complement strand
AATTACCATTGTAATGTTGCTGTCGAATACGCAGGCAAAAGCTCTCTTGTAGCCTGCTTCAACTGCGCCGTTAAGAGACTTGCCTGCACGAAGCTCTTCCTTGATGCGCTCTGCGGTAATGATGTTTGCGTCAACGCCCATACCTACCGCAAGGATAATACCGGCAATACCGGGGATTGTAAGGGTAAAGCTGTCGTTAAATGGGAAGAAGCCTGTAATTGCGGCAAATGTGCCTGCAACCTGACCTACAAGGGCGATACTTGCAATAACGCCGGGGAGTCGGTAAACGGCTATCATAAAGATTACGATAAATGCAAAGGCGATAAGTCCAGCAATACCCATTGCGTCACGGGCGCCTGTACCGAGAGTGGGCGAAATTGTGGAGAAGCTGTCCGTTTCAAGCTTGAAGGGCAGTGCGCCGCCGTTGATTTTGTCGGCGAGAGCCTTTGAGCTTTCAGCGTCAAAGCTGCCCGAAATAATAGCGTTGCCGTCTGTGATGTGAGCGCTTACGTTAGGGTAGCTGATTTCGTTATCGTCCATCCATATAGAAATTCTGCCGTTTGTGGTAACAAGTCTGCCTGTTGCCTCGGAGAAGGCTTCCTTTCCGGATTCGTTAAGCTCCAGGGAAACGGCGTATTCATTGCTGTCGTTAAGGTAAACGGCTGTGGCGCTCTTGACGTCTGCACCTGTAAGCACAAGAGGCAGATCCTCATAAGTCTGCTCCTCTGTCAGGTCGCCGCTGTAGCCCTCACGGAAGGACAGCATAGCGGTTTCGCCCAGTTCCTTTACGGCTGCTTCGGGGTCGAAGCTTTCATCGCCCGACTGCCACGGGAAACGTACGATAATTCTGTCTGCTGTGTAATCAACATATACCTCGTAGTCGGTTATGTTGTTGGAAACCATTCTTGTTTCAATAATGGACTTTGCTGCGTCCATTTCGTCGCCGGTTGCGTCATAGCCTGCAGGAGGCGTAAAGGTTACGTCAACGCCGCCTCGGATATCAATACCCCAGCGGATATCCGACAAGCCTCTTATCCAGGTCGTCTGAATATCTCCGTATTGTGTGTGAACGCCCACAAGGCTGAGTACGGCAAATACTGCAATGAGCGCTACAACAATAAAGAATACAGGTTTTTTTACCTTTTTCAATTAGATTTTCACTCCGTTCTTTTTATGTTGCCTTTTTTCGGAAAACCGAAAAACCATACTTGATTATTATAATTCAAAAATTAACATTAGTCAAGCTTTTTTGCTGATTTATACAGAAAGTTCAGCCTTTTCTCCGAGAACGTCCCCATTTCTGTCAAGAACAGGCTTTACGCACTCCTTAATGAAGTTGTCAACCTGCTCTGCGGAACGTCCCGTGAAGTTTTCGGGCTTTAGGATTGCCATAATCTCGTCCTTGGTAATGCCGAATTTTGGGTCCCCTGCAATTCTGTCCACAAGGTCGTTTTCTCCGCCCTCCTGCTTTACCACTGCGGCTGCGGCAATGCTGTGCTGACGGAGCAGCTCGTGAAGCTCCTGTCTGTCGCCGCCGTTCTTTACTGCGTGCATCATAATGTTTTCGGTAGCCATAAAAGGCAGTTCCTTCATTACACGCTGACGTACAACCTTGTCGTAAACAACAAGTCCGTCCGTTACGTTGAGCATTATGTTCAGTATTGCGTCAACTGCAAGGAAAGCCTCCGCAACGGCAATTCTCTTGTTTGCGCTGTCGTCAAGTGTTCTCTCGAACCACTGTGTTCCTGCGGTAAATGCAGGGTTAAGGGTATCTACCATTACATAGCGTGCAAGGGAAGTAATTCTTTCCGCGCGCATTGGATTTCTCTTGTAGGGCATTGCCGAAGAGCCTATCTGATGCTTTTCAAAGGGCTCTTCCATTTCCTTGAAGTTGGCAAGCAGACGAAGGTCGTTGCTGAACTTTGAGCAGGACTGGGCAATTCCGCCGAGAACGGACAATACCTGATAATCCACCTTTCTTGAATAGGTCTGACCGCTTACGGGAACGCACTTTTCAAATCCCATTTCCTCCGCAATCATCTTTTCAAGCATATCAATTTTCTTCGTATCCCCGTCAAACAGCTCCACAAAGCTTGCCTGTGTGCCTGTTGTGCCCTTCTGACCTAAAAGCTTCAGATTGTTCATTCTGTACTCAAGGTCCTCAAGGTCCATAAGCAGCTCGTTTGTCCATAGGGTCGCACGCTTGCCTACAGTCGTAAGCTGTGCAGGCTGTAAATGTGTGTATGCAAGGCAGGGCATACTCTTGTACTTGTCCGCAAATTTTGCAAGGTTGTTGATGACGTTGACCAGCTTTCTGTGCACCAGCTTCATTGCGTCCCGCATAACGATAACGTCCGTATTGTCCCCGACGTAGCAGGAGGTTGCGCCTAAATGGATAATGCCCTTTGCCTTGGGACATACAACGCCGTAAGCGTAAACGTGGGACATTACGTCGTGGCGCACTTCCTTTTCTCTTGCTTCGGCAACGGCAAAGTCGATATTGTCAACGTTTGCTTCAAGCTCGTCCACCTGTTCCTGTGTAATATCAAGTCCAAGCTTCATTTCAGCTCTTGCCAGTGCAACCCAGAGCCGTCTGAAGGTTGAAAACTTCTTCTGAGCGGAAAAAATATACTGCATTTCTTCACTTGCATAGCGTGTGCAGAAAGGACTTTCGTAGGAATTGTAGTTCTTGGCAGCCATTAGCTGTTTACCTCCGTTTGTGAAATAATCAATACATTTTTTATTTTAACATATTTCGTGGGGTAAAACAAGTACTTTTTCAAAAAAAGAGGCGTGCCGCCTCGGGCAACTCCGCCAAGCCCTTACCTTTATGTTTTAAAATGTGGTTTGCTTGGCGGGTCGAGCGCTGTTTACTTCCAGTTTTTCGAGCGTGCCGCCTCGGGCAATTCCGCCAAGCCCTTACCTTTATGTTTTAAAATGTGGTTTGCTTGGCGGGTCGAGC
>CAMDZU010000263.1 GCA_945910715.1 uncultured Clostridia bacterium | reverse complement strand
CCGTCTGACCGTCACGAAAGCCATACAGCCTTTCCTTTGCGCCGTTTACTATTTCCATAGTATTTTTGCAGCCGTTGAGCTTTATATACCTTGTATAATCGTCAACCGGGTGTCCCGAAACGTATAAGCCTATGCTCTCCTTTTCCATCTGCAGAAGCTGACCCTTTCTGAATTCCGCCAATTCGGGCATTTTGAAGTCATCGCCCGTTTCATTGCCGCTTTCCTCGCTGAAAAAGTCAAGCTGACCCTCAATATTGTTGCTTCGGCTAAGGGCAAGCTGCTCCATAATCTGCTCATAGACGGAATACATCTGTCTGCGGTTATGACCCAGGGAATCCAGCGCACCCGACTTAATCAAAGCCTCCACCGCCCTTTTGTTTATTCCACGCCGGCTCATTCGGCTGCAAAAATCATAAAGGCTCTGAAAGCTGCCGTTTTTCCGCTCCTCTATAATGCTTTCGATTACGTTTCTGCCAAGATTTTTTATTGCAAGCAGTCCGTATCTGACGCCGCCCTCGACTACCGTAAAGCTTAACATACTTGAATTTACATCGGGCGCAAGCAGCTTTATGCCGTTGTTTTCAAGGTCGGTGATATACTCGATAAGCTTTCCCGTATTATCAAGCACGCTTGTCATAAGAGCAATCATATACTCCTTATAATAATGACAGCGCAGGTAGGCGGTCTGATAGGCAAGGTAAGCGTAAGCAGCCGCATGGGATTTATTGAAGGCATAGGTCGCAAAGGAAACCATTTCGTTCCATATTTCAATGGCAATATCCTCGGGAATACCGTTTTTTACCGCACCGCAGTTGGTTTCTGTGCCGTAAATGAAAGCCTCTCTTTCCTTTTCCATTTCCTCTTTCTTTTTCTTTGCCATTGCCCTGCGGACAGAATCCGCCCGTCCGTAGGAATAGCCCCCAAGCTGCCTGCAAATCTGCATTACCTGCTCCTGATATACGATACAGCCGTAGGTTACTTCAAGAATAGGCTTAAGCTGAGGCACTTTGTATTTTACCCGTGAGGGATTGTGGCGGTTGGCAATATAAGTAGGGATTGAGTTCATAGGTCCGGGGCGGTAAAGGGAAATTGTGGCTATTAAATCTTCTATTGACGTGGGCTGAAGCCGTGAAAGTACGCTGGTCATTCCGCCGCTTTCGAACTGGAAAACACCTGTTGTTCCGCCCTTTGAAAGCATTTCAAAAACTGCCTTGTCCTTTTCGTCTATCTTCGATATATCAAAATCCGGAACAGTCTTTTTAATCGCCTTGCAGCAATCGTCAATAACGGTCAGATAGCGCAGTCCCAGAAAGTCCATTTTAAGCAGCCCAAGACGTTCCAGCGTTCCCATCTGATACTGCGCCACAACGCAGCCGTCAGTTTTCTGCAAAGGCACATATTCAGTTACAGGCTCTCTCGTAATAACAACACCTGCGGCGTGCATTGAAGCGTGACGGGGCATTCCCTCGATTTTAACCGCCGTTCGTATAAGCTTGTCCACCTCGCTGTCGGTAGTCATCAGCTTAGCAAGCTCCTTCTGCTCCTGCAACGACTCCTCGATAGTTGCTCCGAAAGGAATAAGCTTTGCAACACTATCAACCTTTCCGTAAGGCAGACCCATTGCTCTGCCCGAATCACGGATTGCCTGCTTTGCCGCAAGAGTACCGAAGGTGATTATCTGTGCGACGTGGTCGGAGCCGTATTTTTCCGCCACATAGTCGATTACCTCCTGACGTCTGATATAGCAGAAATCCACATCAAAATCGGGCATACTTACTCTTTCGGGATTGAGGAAACGCTCAAAAAGCAGATTGAAGCGCAAAGGCTCAATGCTGGTTATTCCCATTGCATAAGCGCAGATTGAGCCGACGCCCGACCCTCTTCCCGGACCTACAGGAATATTCTTGCTCCTTGCATAGCCGATAAAATCCGCAACTATAAGGTAATAATCCACAAAGCCCATCTTTGAAATAATATCAAGCTCGTATTTGGCTCTTGAAACCACTTCCTCGGGGAGCGGCTTGCCGTAACGCTTTATAAGCCCCTCTCTGACAGCGTTTCTGAAATAGCGCTCGTTGTCCTCGACGCCCTCAATGCGGTAATAAGGCAGCTTTGTAACGCCGAATTCAAAGGTAACGTTGCACCTTTCCGCAATTTTAACGGTATTTTCAATTGCCTCCGCCTTGAAAAGCGCCGCCATTTCGTCCCCGCTTTTGATGTAGAATTCCCTTGTGGAAAGTCCCATTCCGCTTTTATCGTTTACGTTGGTATTGGTGGCAATGCACATTAAAACGTGCTGTACCTCGCTGTCCTCTTTTGTGAGGTAATGAGCGTCGTTGGTAGCGCAGAGCTGTATTCCCGTTTCGGCGGAAAGGCGATACAAAAGAGGCAGAATTTCCCTCTGCTCGGGGATTCCGTGGTCCTGCACCTCGATATAGTAATTATCCTCGCCGAAAATGTCACGGTACATAAGGGCGGTTTCCTTTGCCCTGTCGTATGCGCCGCTTAAAAGCAGACGGGGAATTTCTCCCGAAAGGCAGGCCGACATACAGATAAGTCCCTCGCTGTACTTTTTCAGCGTTTCAATATCGCATCTCGGCTTATTGTAAAAGCCTGTCACAAAGGCGTCCGAAACCAGCTTTATAAGATTCTGATAGCCTTTATTGTCCTTGCAAAGCAGAATAAGATGATAGGGGGACATATCCGCTTTTGTTGCCTTGTCAAAGCGTGTATTCTGTGCAACATACACCTCGCAGCCGATTATTGGCTTTATGCCCTGTTCAATGCACTCGTTGTAGAAATCCACACAGCCGTACATAACGCCGTGATCGGTTATGGCGACTGCCTTTTGTCCCAGCTCCTTTACACGAGAAATAAGCCCCTTGATTCGGCAGGCGCCGTCAAGAAGGCTGTACTCCGTATGAACGTGCAAATGAACAAAATCAGTCATAACTATTCCTTATTTCTAAGACTTTCCGCTATTTTGCTTA
>CAMDZU010000262.1 GCA_945910715.1 uncultured Clostridia bacterium | reverse complement strand
ATGTCAATCTGACATATCCACAGCTTTTCGCTGTCTGCGTGCTTTTCAATTTTGGTAATCTTTCCCACAACAACCTTTGATAAAGGCTCGGAAAGTGATTTGTAGGTTTCAACCTTTGAGCCGCTCATGGTCATTGCGGCAACAAAGTCCTTTATTGGCATATCGGCTTTAACGTAGTCGTTAAGCCATTTCATAGATAAATCCACTGAATTATCCTCCGTATATATTATCTAATTTAATCAGAACTGTGACAGGAATCTTGAATCGTTCTCGTAAAGCAATCTCATATCGTCAATTGCGTATCTCATCATTGTAATTCTTTCAAGACCGATACCGAAAGCAAAGCCTGTGTATTCCTCGGGGTCAATGCCGCAGTTGATAAGCACCTGAGGGTGAACCATACCCGAGCCGAGCATTTCAATCCAGCCCTCGCCCTTGCAGAGAGAGCAGCCCTTGCCGCCGCACTTGAAGCACTGTAAGTCAACCTCTGCGGAGGGTTCTGTATATGGGAAGTGGTGGGGACGGAAGCGCAGCTTTACGTTGTCGCCGTAAAGACGCTTTGCCCACATTTCAAGGGTGCCTTTAAGGTCGCCGAAGGTGATTTTCTTGTCGATTACAAGACCCTCGCACTGGTGGAAAATGGGGGAATGTGTTCCGTCAACAGCGTCGGAGCGGTAAACTCTGCCGGGGCTGATAATAGCGATAGGAGGCTTTTCCTTAAGCATTGTCCTTATCTGCACGGAAGAGGTCTGTGTACGGAGAAGAATCTTGTCCGTAATATAAAATGTATCCTGGGGATCTCTTGCAGGGTGTCCCTCGTCGGTGTTCAGCATATCGAAAACGTACTTTGTTTCCTCAACCTCGGGACCGTCCACAACGGTGTAGCCCATTCCTCTGAAAATATCCTTCATTTCCTCAAGGACTGTGTTCAGGGGGTGACGTCTGCCTTGCTCGTGCTTTGTGCCGGGCATTGTAACGTCCACGGTTTCAGCGGCAAGCTTCATTTCAACAGCCTTTGCCTTAAGAGAAGCAAGCTTTTCTGAAATGGAGCTTTCCAGCTTTTCTCTTACCTCGTTTGCAAGCTGGCCGATAACGGGTCTTTCCTCGGCGGAAAGCTTGCCCATCTGCTTTAGGATTGCGGTAAGCTCGCCCTTTTTGCCGAGTACCTTAACTCGTAAATCGTCAATTTCCTTGATTTCTCTGCAGGCCTCAATCTGACTTAAAGCCTGCTCCTTTATTTTCTGAAGCTGATCTTTCATTTTAAAACCAAACCTTTCAATTATTCAAAATCAATTTAATACAGGACGCTTTGTTGCAGACTAATTCTCATCATTTTCGGAATTGTTCAGGGATTCCTCAAATTCCTCGTTTTTCATTTCAATAGCCTGTTCCAGCTTTTTAATACGTACCTTTTTCTTATCCTCTGCGGCAAGCTGCTCCAGCCTTTCGCTGTCCTTCTGCCTTTCCTCGTCGGTATAGACGTAATCGTTTGTGAACCGCCCCACGTTGTCCTCGTAAAGGAGCGTATCCGAGGGGAGATTTTTCTTTTTGAGCCGAGTGGAAATCCATTCGCTCATAAGCATATAAATTACCGCAAAAACGGGTACGGACAATAACATTCCCACAAAGCCGAAAAGTCCGCCGCCCACGATTATCGCCATAAGCACCCATACGCTGGGAACGCCTGTCCTGTCGCCCTGAATGAGCGGCACCATAACGTTTCCGTCAAACTGCTGCATACACAGCATGAAAATAACGTACCACAGGCATTTCAGCGGATCGTCCAGCAGCACTATTACTGCCGTTGGAATACCGCCGATAAAGGGGCCGAAAAATGGGATAATGTTTGTGCAGGCGATTACTGCCGCAAGAAGCACAGGGTAGGGCGCACTGATTATTGTGGAGAAGATAAAGGTCAGACAGCCCACAAAGAATGCGTCCAGCACGATTCCCACCATATAATGTCTGAAAATTCTGTTTGAGCGGTGGCACAGATTCAGAATGTGCTGCACAAAGTCGTTGTGCAGGAAGGCGAAAAGGATTTTTCTCGCCTGCCTGAGCAGCATATCCTTTGCCAGAAGCAGATAAATTGCGATAATAAAGCCGATAATAAAGTCCTTGAAGCCTAAAACAAAGCTTAACAGTCCGCCGCCGACCTTTGAAATTGCGCTTGTAAGAGCAGGCTGCATGGACGTCCACAGCTCGGAAATATACTTTTCAAGCTGCACCATTGGGTCTGCAATAAAGGCTGCGATTTCGGGGCTGTCCGCAAAGGTGGTTTCCGCCCAGTCACGGATATTCATAGCGTAGGTTTCAAGCTGTGGTACAAGCTTTGAAACGCTGCCGATAAGCTGGGGTGTTACCAGCCACACCATTCCTGCCATAAGGGCAAGAGCCACTATTACCGTTATCCACAGGGAAATCACACGCAGTCGGCGCTGTTTCCGCCTTGAAGCGTCCTTTTGCCACTTTTTGAAAACTCGGTGCTCAAAAAAATCCATAATCGGATTTAATAGGTAGGCAATCACCACACCCCATATAATGGGGGTAAGCACCGAGCCGATAAAGCTGAAGACCTCTTCAAAGCCCGGCAGATAGTTGACGGCAAGCAGCAGCATACCGCTGATTACGATAACACCTATGGCGTAGGCGGCAATCCTGCCGTATTTTTTGTTCCATTTGAATTTCATAGTCAACCAATTTCTGATTATATTTATAAAGGTGTGTTTTTTGGGAGTAAAGCCCTGAGGCTTTACAAAAATATGGCGCGCTTAAGAGGATTCGAACCTCCGGCCTGCCGCTTAGGAGGCGGCCGCTCTATCCTGCTGAGCTATAAGCGCATAAATAGTCTTATATATTATACATCAATTTTTTTATAATTGCAAGAGTTTTGAGGAAAAAATAATAAAAGGGGCGGCTTGCCCCCTTGAGGAGTTCCCCTCGCCGTGGGGGCGAAAAGGGAGAGCCCTTTTCAAGTCCCGTCAAGGGGGCGAAGC
>CAMDZU010000261.1 GCA_945910715.1 uncultured Clostridia bacterium | reverse complement strand
GAGATACTCTGTCCATACCCCGGGACTTGGTACGCCGTGACAGACAATATCCACGCAGAGAAGATTTTCATATTCCTTTCCGATATATCGTTTCAAGCCTGCCGCCTGACACGATGTACCCGAAAAAAGAACCATTTGTCCCGATTCAAGGTCTTTTCTGACATTTATAAACGTATCTCCAAGCCTGCTCTGAACATATTTCGACCCTCTCATCAGGTTGCGGCTCTCATAATTGTCCGCTCTGATATGAACAGCCTCGAATTTATCATTCAGAACGCAGCCGTAAACTATTCCGTTGTTCTGCAGCACCCAATCGGAAATGGCGGTAAAAGCGCCGCCCGACATGGACGAAGCTCTCACATCATCATTTTTGTGCAGTACGGCATACACTTTTGGAATTTCCCAATTCATTATTTAATCCTCGTTTCCGCTGAATTGCCGATCAGGCTTCCAGTGCATTGACGATAAAGTCAATTGCCTCCTGTCTTTTTTGTTCAAGAATTTTTCCTGCGCCGCTATAATCACAGTCTTCTATGACGTTTACATCGGAAGCCCTGCTTACCATACGGTCGGTCATTTCAAGCATATTCAGCAAGCTGTAATTTCTTGAGCTGTATTTCGGATGACCGATGCAGTAAAAGCTTTTTTCAAAAATAATGGAAAACGCCATTCCGTGAAATGAAGTAGTGCAGATAAAATCAGCATTTTCTATCAAAGCTATGAAATCTCTGGGCCCGCAGCTTGTAAGCTGTATCATATCGTCAAGCTTTTCTTCCCTTTGATAGCTGATCGTGACAAGCTTTAAGCTGCGTTCCTTTGCAATTCTTCTTGCAAGTCGGTATATTTCATCATCTGTCTGAAACGCATAAATGAGCAGATAGGGACGGTTTACAGATAGGTCGGAGCTTTTCCCCGGTTCCCTCCACGCTTTCGGCTCCAATAAAAAAACAGGGTCCAGAACAGTTTTGGCGTTTAGTCCATAGTTTTTGGCAATGTATTCCGCAAGCGGCTCTTCTCTTATTCCCAAAGCGGTAAATTTCTTTAATAAGGGATAGTAAACCTCTTTCCATTGGGGCTTGAAACAGTCCAGGCCGCAGCTGGCTGCGTATGAAACAAGCTTTGTCTTACGGCTGAAATACTCCCCCATATATTCCGTAGCAAATCCGTCGGTCAGGTCGGGATTCCATATCTGGTCGCTTCCGAACACTATATAATCATACTCCGCTTTATGAAGCTCCTGCTTGTTGAAATAAACCTCTTTTGACAAATCAAGCTCGTTTCTCATAAAGTCGTTGAATTTTTTTCTGGCAGGGCTGATTTTTCTGTAACAGGTCAGCCGCCGTTTTACAAATTTCAGAGTTCCGATCAATATTCCGAATTCCTGCTGCAATTCCTTCAGCGTTCTTATTCCGCTCCAGTTGTCTATATAGGGAAACCGATAGTCAAGAACCTCGCAGTCATATCCAAGCTGATTTATTTTCTTTTCAAGTGCGTATGCCTGCAGCATTGCGCCATAGTTATGGGCAATATGAAAGGTCATTGTGGCAACCTTTTTTGTTGATTTTTCCATCTCGCTTACTCCCAAAGACCGCATATTTCCTGCAGTCTTCCCTCGTACAATCCATCGGATATGTAATCCTTGCCGATTATTTCCCGACAGTCTTTTCTGAAACCCTCGTCGCATATCATTTTTTCTATTCCGCCATACAGATCTTCAAAGGAATTATTCACAAGCAGTCCATACTGCGGGCTGAACACTTCCTCTATTGCAGGGCAGCTGACCGCAATCACAGGCACGCCTAAAATCAAGGCTTCCTGAACGGCTAACCCATAGCTTTCACTGACTGCGGAGCTTACAAAAAAATCGGCTGCTTTTATATAAGGATAGGGGTTGCTTACGTTTCCCATCAGTTTAACGCATTTCAATCCATCCTTTTCAATCTGAGCCTCTAACTTTTCCCTGTCGGGACCGTCTCCCAATATCAACAGCTGAAAATCATATTTATCCTGAAGGGCCTTACAGGCCTTTAACAGCAAAGGGTAATTTTTCAGTTCGGATAATCTTCCCACAGAAACAAGGGTTAGCTTATTCTTTCGAAAATCAACGCTTTCCTCCGACTGCCGTACAATACTTTCAACATTCAAAGAATTATACCTTACGCACAGATTGCCGGGATTTCCTATCGTATTGACAACGGATTCAGCCGCCGCACGGGATACGCACACGATCCGGTCGTATTTCTTCATTGTGTTTATTTCGTCTTCGTCTGAATCAAAGCAGCTTTTTGTCCAATGAAAATAGTTATAATCAACATGAATCCACGCAATTTTTTTATCCGCATTTACGTCCTTCAGCTCTTTCATTGAGGGTCCTTCTTTCATTGCCACAGCCACATCAAAATGAGATTTCAGCCGCATAAGAAAGAAGGCGTGATATATTTTATTTATTACCCCCGTAATCAGCCATTTTAATGAATAGCGTTTCCTGTTTTTTGTAAATCGGGTTTTGGCTATGTACTTTACCTGCCGTGGGTATAATCGGGAAAAATTGCTTTTGTCGTATTCGCTGCTGGCTAACGTAACCTTATATCCTTTTGAAACCAGAAAAAGGGTAAGATTAAGCATTACGTTTTCAACACCGCCGCCATATACCAGGTCGTTATAAATCAATATTTTTTTCATTTTTTATTCACCCTGAGTCTGCTGAAAACTGCGTTTTTCAGCATAGTACGCTCCTGCCTGTTCAGAACAAGCAGAATATTTACAGCCAGTCCGATAAGTCCCGTGGAGATTGCTTTTGCAAGCCACCCCAACCAGGATGGGTCCCATACGAAAAGGATATTTATTACAGCACCCACGCCGCTTACAACGCAAAGACATATTACGCTTTTTAATATGGTAGGGAAGAATGTGTACCACGGCAGACCGATATAAACAGCCGCAAAGGGAAGATGATAGCACAGAGCCACAACGATTGAGCCGAGCAGGCTCACTCCCGCCA
>CAMDZU010000260.1 GCA_945910715.1 uncultured Clostridia bacterium | reverse complement strand
AATACATAGGCAGAGATGGTTACGAGGCATTAGGTAAGGTACTTACAACAATGACTCCCGACGACGTAATTCAGATAATTCTGGATTCAGGTCTGCGCGGACGCGGCGGCGGCGGATTCCCGACAGGCAAGAAGTGGCAGTTAGCTAAGAATCTCGTTCAGGACGGCGGTCAGAAGTACGTTTGCTGCAACGCCGACGAAGGCGACCCGGGCGCATTTATGGACCGTTCCGTACTTGAAGGCGACCCACACGTTGTAATCGAAGCAATGGCAATTGCAGGCTACGCAATCGGCGCTTCACAGGGTTACATCTACGTTCGTGCAGAATACCCGATTGCTGTACAGAGATTGCAGATTGCTATCAAGCAGGCAAGAGAATACGGAATGCTCGGCAAGAACATTTTCGATACAGGCTTTGACTTCGACCTTGACATCCGTCTTGGCGCAGGCGCATTCGTATGCGGCGAGGAAACTGCTCTTATGACTTCTATCGAAGGCAACAGAGGCGAGCCAAGACCACGTCCTCCGTTCCCTGCTGAAAAGGGTCTGTTCAAGCGTCCTACAATCCTCAACAACGTTGAAACCTATGCAAACGTTCCTCAGATTATCCTCAAGGGCGCTGACTGGTTTGCATCAATGGGTACAGAGCGTTCAAAGGGTACAAAGGTATTCGCTCTCGGCGGCAAGATCAACAACACAGGTCTGGTTGAAGTTCCTATGGGAACAACTCTCCGTGAAATCGTATATGAAATCGGCGGCGGTATTCCTAACGGCAAGAAGTTCAAGGCTGCTCAGACAGGCGGTCCTTCCGGCGGATGCATTCCTGCTGAACACTTAGATGTAAAGATCGACTACGATAACCTTATCGCAATCGGCTCAATGATGGGCTCTGGCGGACTTATCGTTATGGACGAGGACAACTGTATGGTAGATATTGCAAAGTTCTTCCTCCAGTTCACAGTTGACGAATCCTGCGGTAAATGTACACCTTGCCGTGTTGGTACAAAGCGTCTTTACGAAATGCTTGAAAAGATTACTTCGGGCAACGGCACAATGGAAGACCTTGACAGAATGGAAAAGCTTTGCTACTACATCAAGAACAACTCTCTCTGCGGTCTTGGTCAGACAGCTCCGAACCCTGTACTTTCAACTCTCCGCTACTTCAAGGACGAATATATCGCTCACGTTAAGGACAAGAAGTGTCCTGCAGGCGTATGCTCCAAGCTGTTAAGCTACAGAATTGAACAGGATAAGTGCAAGGGCTGTACAGCCTGCGCAAGAGCTTGTCCTGCAGGCGCAATCAGCGGTTCAATCAAGCAGCCGCATACAATTGACCTTGGCAAGTGCCTCAAGTGCGGCGCTTGTATGACAAAGTGCAAGTTCGGCGCTATCGTTAAAGAGTAAGAGAAAGGAATAGTTACACCATGGTTAATATAAAAATTAACGGCATTGAGTGTTCCGTTGAAGAAGGTACAACCATTCTTGAAGCCTGTCGTGCTCAGGGTATCAGAATCCCTACACTCTGCTGGCTGAAGGATATCAACGAAATCGGTGCCTGCCGTATCTGCGTAGTTGAAATGACAGGCGCAAGAAGCCTTGTTGCTGCCTGCGTTTACCCAATTTCAAAGTTTGATGAAGGCAAAAATATTCTCACACACTCCCCTGCTGTTCTTGAAAGCAGAAAGATGACATTACAGCTTCTCCTTTCAAACCACGAGAGAAAGTGTCTTTCCTGCTCAAGAAGCGGCAACTGTGAATTACAGGCTCTCTGCCGTGAGCTGGGCGTTGATGACGAAACAGTATTCGACGGTGCAAAGACTCCAACAGAGGTTGACGAAAGCGCAGCTCACATGATCAGAGATAACAGCAAGTGTATCGCTTGCCGCCGCTGTATCGCTGCCTGCGAAAAGACTCAGGGTATCGGCGTTATCGGCGCTAACTACCGTGGCTTCAAGACTCAGGTAGGCTCTCCCTACGATATGGGATTAGCTGATACAGCCTGCGTTTCCTGCGGTCAGTGTATTGCTGTATGTCCCACAGGCGCTCTCTCCGAAAAGGACGATACAGACAAGGTTTGGGCAGCTATCAACGATCCTGACAAGGTAGTTGTTGTTCAGACAGCTCCTGCTGTTCGTGCTTCTCTCGGTGAAGCCTTCGGCTATCCAATGGGCACAGACGTTGAGGGCAAGCTTGCTGCCGCTCTCCGCAGACTGGGCTTCAATGCTGTATTTGATACAAACTTCGGCGCAGACCTTACAATTATGGAAGAAGCCAACGAGTTGCTCGAAAGAGTAACAAAGGGCGGCGTTCTCCCGATGATTACCTCCTGCTCACCGGGCTGGATCAGATTCTGCGAGGCTTATTACCCCGAATTTATCCCCAACCTTTCATCCTGCAAGTCACCTCAGCAGATGGCAGGGGCTATCATAAAGACATACTGGGCAAAGAAGAACAACATTGACCCTGCAAACATTGTCAGCGTTTCTGTAATGCCATGTACAGCAAAGAAGTTTGAAATCGGCAGAGAGGATCAGAGTGCCGCAGGCATTCCCGACCTTGACATTTCCATTACAACCCGTGAGCTTGTTAGGATGATTAACAAGGCAGGCTTACGCTTCAACAGCTTGCCTGATGAACAGTTTGATTCACCGCTCAGCAACGGTACAGGCGCTGCTGTAATCTTCGGTGCAACAGGCGGCGTTATGGAGGCTGCTCTCAGAACAGAAGTTTGGAAGCTTACAGGAGAAGCAGACGACCGCCAAATCGAACTCAAGGAAGTTCGTGGCGTCGAGGGCGTTAAGCTTGCTTCCTACAAGATCAACGACGACCTTACAGTAAACGTTGCAGTTGCGTCAGGTCTTGCAAACGCAAGAGAGCTGCTTGAAAAGGTTAAGGCAGGCGAGGTTGACGTTCAGTTCATCGAGATTATGGCTTGCCCCGGCGGCTGTGTAAACGGCGGCGGACAGGTTCTTGTTACAGCTGACGTTCGCAACTTCACTGATATCC
>CAMDZU010000259.1 GCA_945910715.1 uncultured Clostridia bacterium | reverse complement strand
CGAGTGCATTTCTTTTCCCTTTTCTTTGTGCACGCAAAGAAAAGGGCGAGGGGTTGCAGCCAAGGCAATAATTAAAACCAAGACTATTAAGGGGGCGAGTAGCCCCCTTATAAACCAACATAAAAACCACAAACAAACACAAAAAATCGGGGGTCAAGGGGGCAAAGCCCCCAATCCCCCACGGCGAGGGGAAACCAAAAAAAGGGTGGCGAGGAGCCCCCTTTTTAAACTAACATAAAAACTACAACAAACACAAAAAAGGGGTCAAAGGGGGCAAAGCCCCCAATCCCCACAACGAGGAGAAAACAAAAGGGGGCTCGCAGCCCCCAAAAATTATCAATCATAAAGAGGAATTTCCTTATCCCCGTGTGTTTCCCAATAAGTGCCGTCGTGGTTTGAGTCGCAGCTTATCGGAATATTGCTTCTTCTGTAATAGCCCACTGCCGTTGAGGGGCATTTCGAGGTAGCGATAAGTCCCGTTTCGGTGCAGTAGTTCATTGTAACAACGCTGCTGTCGGGAGTAAAGGACTTTTCCGTTGTGGTATCCACAAGATCCACCATAACGTCGTGCCAAACAGCCGCAAGGGTTTTCCAGCCTGCTGACTTTGAAACCTCGTGGTTATCGTCGTAGCCTATGCGGTAAATTCCCACATATTCGGGGGTAAGTCCCGCAAAAACAAGGTTTGACATATCGTTTGCCGTACCGGTTTTGCCCACAACCTCGGTATTGTCAATCTGGGCGTAATGTCCCGAGCCGTAATCATCGTGGGTTACGGTGTAAAGCATACGGTTGGTTATCCAGGCGGTATCCTTGGAAATTGCCTGTGTGCCCATGTTGTCCTGTTCAAGAACGATCTTTCCGTTGGCGTCAACTACCTTTGAGTAGAAGTAGGGTCTGTAATAAATGCCGCCGTTGCCGAAAATTGCGTAAGCAGCCGCAAGCTCCGTAAGCTTCATACCCTTTGTAAGAGCGCCTGTTCCCAGAGGAGAATAAGCCATATCGCTTACGCTGTCAAGGGTGGTTATTCCAAGTCGGTTTGTAAGCTGATAGTAGCTGTTCTGCAGTCCCACCATGCTGAGAACTCTTACCGCAATGGTGTTCATTGATTTCTGCACAGCGTACCATGCAGGAACGTATTTTTCCGAGCCGAAGCCTGCCTCCTGATAGTTATGGGGCCATCTTACCGTTTCGTCCTCGGGGTCATAGCCTGATTCGGCGGTAAATTTGCTTGGGTCCCCTGCCATTGAAGCTGGAATCTTTCCCGAAATGTCCTGTATCATTGTGGAATAGGTAATTAAGTTTGCCTCAATTGCGGGAGAGTAGGTTGCAATTGGCTTGATGGTTGAACCAACCGCACGGACTGACTGTGTTGCACGGTTAAAGCAGTTGTCGCCCTCTTTTTCTCCAAGACCGCCTGCCACCGCAACAACGTTGCCTCTGTAATCCATAACGATGAACGCCGCCTGAATAAGGTTTTTCGAATCGGAAGCCGCCGAGGTATCGTAGGACGAAAGGCACAGATACGGGTCCTCAAACTTCTTTTCGATTGTGTCCTGCATATCAAGGTCAACGTTCAGATAAACGGAATATCCGCCGTTGTAAAGCAGCTCTCTTGCGCTTTCGGAGGTAATTCCCTTTTTCTCCGCAAGGTCAGCTACCACCTGATTTATTGCGGCGTCAACGTACCAGCTCTGAGTTACCTCATAGTTGCCGTTCCACTTATAGGCGGTATCCTTTACAATATCCTCCCAGGATTCGTTTTCATAGTAAAGGTCCTCGTCCCCATTATCCTCCTGAATACCGTAATATTCGTTGTAACGCTCGTCAACGTAGCCGAAATCGTCACCCAGAACGGGAAGTCTGAAGCGCACCTGCTCCGCAACTGCATTGTCATATTCCGCCGTTGTGATGTAGCCCTGCTCATAAAGGCATTTCAACGCATAAAGCTGACGCTCCCGGCAGTTTTTAAGGTTAGCGTAAGGGTTGTAGTTGCTTGGTGAGCGGACAATTCCCGCAAGAATTGCGCCCTCGGCAATAGTCAGCTCAGACACGTCCTTGTCGAAATACTGCTTTGCCGCCGAGCCTATTCCGTAGGTCGTACCGCCGAAAGCAATTCGGTTAAGATAGCTTTCCAGTATATCCATCTTGGTATATTTCTGCTCAAGGGACAGGGCTCTGAAAATTTCTCTCAGCTTACGTCCCACGTTTACCTTGTTATCCTGGGTAATGTCACGGACAAGCTGCTGTGTTATTGTAGAGCCGCCGTCGGTACCGCCGCTGAATACTGCCGAAACGGTAACGGAAAGTGTTCTCTTCCAGTCAACACCGTCGTGCTCAAAGAAACGCTGGTCCTCAACCGCCACAAACGTATCCAGCACAATTTCGGGGATTGTGTCAATATCCACCCATACTCTGTTCTGGTCTGTGTTAAGCCGCTTCAGCTCAACCTCCTTGCCCTCCTTGTCGTAGGCGTAAATAAAGGTTGAATAGCTAAGCTCAACGTCCTTTAGGTCAATGTCAAAGCTGCTTTCCGCAAACTGCATTACATAAACGGTCAGCGCCGTTGCCACAATGCATATTGTTATAACGATAATCAGGAACATTGAAAGGAAGGTTGTTCCGATTACCGAAAGGACACGTCCCACCTTCTGGGGTCCTGTCAGCGAGTACATTGACTTTTTCTTCTTCTTTTTCTTCTTGGGCGGATTATTTCTTTCGGAAATATCCCCACCGTCGATTTTTACATATTTAACTTTCTTTTTATCGTTCATATTGCTCCTGTCTGAATTATACTATATATAATATAGCATCTGAAATTTGCCTTGATTTATGTAGTATATTATGAAATAATTACCGCAACAGCTTGTACCCTCCCTATGGGGAAATCAGTTCATAAATATACAGTTTAAATTATAGCACAAAAATTCGGATTTGTTAAGGGGTTTCATAAAGTTTTCATCTTTTTTGGTGTTGGTTTACAATAGAAGCGTAACAATAGACAAAAAATAGTAGCGGAAAAGCAA
>CAMDZU010000258.1 GCA_945910715.1 uncultured Clostridia bacterium | reverse complement strand
GTCAAAAACGGCGCTGCGCTTACAATTTCAGCCGAATATACCTTTACCCTGAAGGGCAATCTCAAAATAAACCCGCAGGGCAAGGTAAGACTTTACGGCACGCTCAAATCCGCAGCAGGCTCTGCAATAAACCTTTACGGCAGCCTTAATACTGCAACAGGCTCGGTTATCAATCTCTGCGGAACGCTTAACATTTACAAGGGCGGAAAAATAACGGGGCACGGAGAGATAAATCCGTCAACCTTCCACAATATTGAAAACAACGGCAGTATCGGCAAGAGAGTAACGGTAAATACGCCGCCGATCCGGACGGAAAACGGCATTACATACGTTGGCGATGTTCTTCTTGTAAATAAGGACTATTCCGTTCCCTCTACATACGCTCCGGGGCTTAACTACGAGCTTCAGCAGGCGTTCAACCGAATGAAGAAGAAAGCCGCAGCAGAGGGAATCGACCTTGAGATTATTTCGGGCTACCGTTCCTACGATAAGCAGAAAAGCGTTTACAACTACTGGGTAAGCCTTTACGGCAAGGAGGAGGCGGACAGAATTTCCGCTACTCCGGGAAATTCCGAGCATCAGACAGGTCTTGCCATAGACATAAACGACCTTAAAGAAGATTTTGCGGATACTCCCGCAGGAAAATGGCTTGCGAAAAACGCATACAAATACGGCTTTATCCTGCGCTATCCAAAAGGAAAAGAGAGTATTACGGGCTACGCCTACGAGCCGTGGCATTTCAGATATGTAGGCACGGAGCTTGCAAAGCAGATTTACGACAGCGGACTTACGCTTGAAGAATTTTTAGGCGTTGCATAATAAAAAGAAGGGAATTATAAGTTATGGAGAAGAAGGAATGGGGCTTTGCCAACGGCTATAAGGTTTATCTTTATACGCTGAAGAACAAAAACGGAATGACCGTACAGCTTACCAATTACAGCGGCGCTATTGTAAGCGCTGCTGTACCCGACAAAAATGGCAGTATGATTGACGTTGTGCTGGGCTACGACAATCTGGAGGGCTATATTGCAGGCGGCTCGTCACAGGGCGCTCTTGTAGGCCGCTACGCAAACAGAATTGCCAACGGCGAATTTACCCTTAACGGCAAAACCTATAAGCTTGTGAAAAACTGCGGAGCGCATACTCTCCACGGTGGCGGAATAGGCTTCAACAAGCGTGTATGGACAATTGACGAGGAGGGGGAAAACACCGTTACTTTCGGCTATTTCAGCCCCGACGGAGAGGAAAATTTCCCGGGAAATCTCAAGGTGCAGTGCAAGTACACTCTTACAGACGATAACGAAATCAAGCTTGAATACAGCGCAGAATCAGACGCCGACACAATTATAAATCTCACAAACCACTCCTATTTCAACCTGAACGGCGTTCACGGCGGCTCGGTTATGAACACCACCCTTCAGATTTTTGCGGAGAATTACACTCTTGTAACTCCCGAGCTTATTCCAACTGGTGAAATCGCCTCCGTGCACGGCACAGTTTTTGACTTTACACAGCCCAAGAGAATAGGCGAGGACGTTGACGCAGGCAAAATCGACGGCTACGACCACAACTTCCTCCTTGGCGACCCGTTCGTACTCAGAAAATCCGCTTATGCAGTCAGCCCCGACAGCGGAATTACAATGACAATGTTCACCGATATGCCTGCAATGCAGCTTTACACCGCTAACGGACTGGGTGGAGAAATCGGCAAGGACGGCATTATGATGGAAAAGCAGACCGCATTCTGCCTTGAAAGCCAGTTCTGCCCCGACGCTCCTCACCACGATAATTTCGCAAGTCCTGTTTTAAAGGCAGGCGAAAGCTTCAAATCAACCACAATCTATCAGTTCGGAATTGAATAAACAAAATATAAACCAAAATGCTCCAAGGCTTTACGCTTTGGAGCATTTTTGGTGAAAGAGGTAAAAATTATATCAAGCTCGTTGGTTGTTTTTCTGTTCATAGCAGTCTGCTTCCCTTGCTGCAAGGCTTTTGCCGTACAGCTTGTCAAGCTGTTTGAGTTCAAGCAGGCTTTCGTTTATGCAGCCGATTAAATGTTCAATTACAAGCAGACTGAGGGCAGTGCATAAAAACATAAGTAAAATCTGAATAAATCCGCCTGCTCCGCTCCCCTTAACGGTGAAAATCGCACATATAAATATTATAATGGAGATTACGGAAAGGGCAATGAAAATTCCGTTGGTTATAACGCTGCGGAGCTGCTTTGTAAGCTGTCTTTCAATATTTTTTCTTGTTCCGTTAATAATTCTGCTGTCGTTCATTTTTCTGTCCGTCCTTTCTCTTTTCAATTACATTATACCATAACCGCAAGGTTATGGTATAATCGTCCGATACGCAGGGAGCAAATCTCTGATTTGCGTATCTGCGAGGACAATTAAGATAAATATAATAAACGCTTGCGTTTATTATACCATAAGTGATGTGTCAAAATCAGGACAATCAAACATCTTCTTCCGCCTGCTTTTTCTCCTCAGCCGCACACGCTTTAAGATAAAGCTCCTTATCCTTTTCAGCCGCCTTTTTAAGCCCCGAAAGCAGCACCGCCACGCTGAACTGCCCGATTACCATAACGGTCAGGAAAAGTCCCGGGCAGCATTGAAACGCTAAAAATGAAAATAATACAGTTATGAACACAAGCGCTCCGTATAAATGATTACGGGTTTTTTCAATGGATTTTTTTCGTTCCTCAAACTCTGCTTTCGAAAGAAGTTTTTCCTTTTTCAAACCACCCGAAGCTGAGTGACTATCGAATGACTTTCCGCTATCGCCCGAAGTATTGTTCATACTTTCAAAGCCAATAACCCATTCCGTCAGCGAGGTTTTGCCGTCAAGGTCGTAATCAAAATGACTCATTCTGAACTCCTTTTCATTTAAAAAGAATCGTAATCATCGTAATCGTCAAAATCATCGAAATCCTCAGAATCCTCTTCATCATCAAAAAGCTCCTGCATCATTCCGAAGCCTATCATTTTTTCTACGAAGGTTGTTTCACCGTCACGGTTAAAATCAA
>CAMDZU010000257.1 GCA_945910715.1 uncultured Clostridia bacterium | reverse complement strand
AACGGCAAGCTCCGCCATCATAAATGGCAGACGTGCTGCGGCAGGCATTGGATTTCCCATTGCAGAGGTAATGAGAAAGCTTACCACAGGAGAAGCCGCACCTACAGCAAAGCCCCACTTTGCCCCAAGCAGACAGCCGCCTATAAGCACAGGAAGGTACATCGGAAGCCACTTCACTCCCCCTGCCGACCCAAGAGCAATATGCAAAAGCTGCGGGAGAATTACCGAAAGAGCAATAAGCCCAATCGAAACAAGAGCCTTGCAGGTAATTTTACGTCCGTATGAATAATTTCTGATTGATAATGCATTTTCTAACATTGTTGTTCCTCCCTTACGAAGCTTATATTTCAAGTATAATACATTTTAATGTATTTGTCAAAATAAAATTGTAATGTGAAGTATAAGTGTTTATTTCGTTGACAGAATATGCAGAATATGATAAAATAAAAATAAATATCAGTTATGTAATATTTACGCATTATCAGGGCGATGAGGTGCAGATATGATCGGGAAATATAAAATAATTGCATTATGTACCTGCCGCATTCAGGACGGCGAGTGTCATGAGCTTACGGAAGAATTGAACAATCAGCTTTTGCCAAAAGACTTCCGTCTTTTTGTGTATAGCTGCAGCTCAAAGCCTGTTGCAGACGATAGCTTGCAAAGTGGTCAGGCTTCCGTTTTCAGCCTTATTGACCCTAAGGTATGCGACGCTGTTGTAATCCACTCCTACAGATTCGACAACCGCAGCTTCTGTCTTAAGCTTGCGGATTATTTCAGGTCAATGGGACTTCCCGTTATCTCCCTTGACGAAAAGCTTCCCAACTGTATAAATATTGAATATAAGCATGAAAACGGCTTTGCAGAGGTTGTTTCCCATCTTATAAAGCAGCACGGGTACACCGATTTGCACATGATAGCAGGAACAAAGGATAATTTTTACTCCGATAAGCGAATTGAAGCCTTCAGGCAGGTGCTTGAAAGCAACGGACTTCCCTTTGATAGCGGTATGGTAAGCTACGGCGATTTCTGGTCCGTGCCTGCTATAAATGCGGTTCAGCGACTTATTGACGAAAACAGGCTGCCCCGTGCTTTTGTCTGCGCCAACGACCATATGGCAGTTGCAATTTCCTACTATCTTCAGAGTAAAGGGTATTCCGTTCCAAAGGAGGTTGCGGTTGCAGGCTACGACGGCATTGAAACAATTTACAGTGCCGAGCCTACAATTACCTCAGCTTCAATTTCTCCGGCCGTAATTGCAAAAGCTCTTTCCGATGCTTTGTCCGATCTCCTGGATAACGGCTTTGAGGAAAAGGATATTTCACTTATTCCCGAGCTGATAACGTGTGAATCCTGCGGCTGCAAGGGCGGATATAAAATAAATTCCGCTCCTGCCTATAACGAGCTTGTAAACAAGTTCTATCGTTTTCAGGACGAAAACATTATCCTGTCCGAGCTTGTGGAAAAAATCCAGCAATGCAGCGAGATTGACGAAATACCGTCAATAATGCGAAAGCACGACCTTATGTACGCAATGTCCTGCATAATAAAAAGAGATTGTCTGGACGAATCCGTAAATCCGCAGATAAAAGCAAAAATGAGCTATGACGATGATTTTGTTGTGATTTACGACAGCGATGAATATGACAATTTTGCAAATTCGGGCAAAAAATTTGTGCCTTATTCCCTTGAACCGGGACAGTTCGTTCCCTATTGTGAAGTATATATGGATATGAACAGATATTTCATAACCACCGCAATTCACAGCTCAGATGTGCCCATTGGATACGTCTGCTTCCATTTTTCCGACTTCGTTCCAAGCAATTTCTATAAAATTCCGCAGACATCCGATATGCTCAGCAACGCTTTCGGCAGCCTGAGAAGCGTCCGTCATCAGAATTACCTGATTGAGCGAATGGATGAAATGTCAAAGGTGGACGCACTTACAGGACTTTACAACCGTCACGGCTTCCGTCTTGAATATGAAAAGCTGCTTGACGAATCAGACGAGAACAGACTGACGGTAATCATGTGTGACCTTGACGGTCTTAAAACAATCAACGACAAATTCGGTCACGACGACGGGGATTTTGCAATAAGGACCATTGCTCACGCTTTGAAAGAAATATGCCCCCAAAACGCTGTTTGCACACGCTTCGGCGGTGATGAGATGATAGCTGTTTTCCCCTGCTGCATGACCGAAAATGAGATTAAAACAGCTTTCGAAAACTGCATTGCGGACAAAAATAGCAAATCGGAAAAGCCCTACTCAATATCTGCAAGTATAGGTATTTATTTCACCGAAAGCGGAGCCCGACTTACCTTTGAAGAGCTTATCAAATGCTCCGATGCGCTGATGTACAACGAGAAAAAACGGAAAAAAGCACTGCGGTAATACAAAACATTTTCAAGCTTTTTCTGTTGCTATGTTGTTTTATCTATACAGGTATTTCCAATTATTTCTTGACTGCACCGCATCACGGTGGTATAATTTTCATAATGACATTACAGCATAAAGGACGATAAGGCTATGGGTGAAAATAAAGCAATTACAATTGAGGACATTGCGGCAAAGCTTGGTATAGCCAAAAGCACCGTTTCAAAAGCGCTTTCAAATGCAACCGACATCAACAGCCAGACAAGAGAACGTATTCTCTCCTGCGCTTCGGAAATGGGATACATATCCAAACGTGTTTCCCAGAAAAAACGTAAGCTGATTGTTTTTGTGAATAACTTCGACAAGGACACAATCCGCCAGTTCGACTATGAAATAATAACAGGCTTCCGCTCTGCGGCAAGCGAGGAGGGAATCGGCGTTGATATTGTTTCAATGGGCAGAGCCGAGGTGGAAGCAGGCGAATACGGTGACAATTATATGCAGGATTCATACACAGGCTGCCTTTTTCTCGGAATAAAGCCAAGCGTACAGTTTGAAGAAAAAATCAGAAGGCTTAACCTTCCTGTTATTGTTTTTGACAACTATGTCAATCTGCCTACAGTAACACGAATCGGCTCGGACAATCAGGTGGGACTGAATATT
>CAMDZU010000256.1 GCA_945910715.1 uncultured Clostridia bacterium | reverse complement strand
GGCTAACTTTCGTGATAATACCTGTCTCCGTTGATTTGGGGTCGGTACCTCCGATTTTCCACTTTTCCGAGCCGTTTTTCAGCCCTATTGTCACAATATTTCCGCCAAGATTGAGCGTGCCCTCGGCAATACCGTTTTGGACAAGGCTTTCACGGAGCAGCTCTCCTGCATAACCCTTTGCGATTGCACCCAGATTCAGCTTTATGTTCTTATCCGTAAACATTACCGTTTTGCTTTCACGGTCAAGTATTACCTTTTCAAAGCCCTTTTCCGCAAGCACAGACTGTATTTCCTCGTCAGAGGGAACACGCTGATTTTCGGTGCCGATGCCCCATAAATCCACAAGCTTTCCTATTGTAATATCAAGGGCTCCGTTGGTTTTTTCCGACCACTCCAAGCCTGTTTCTATAAGCTCAAACAGCATATCCGAAACTGTTACGGGGATGTTGTAAGCGGTTTCGTTAAGCCTGTAAAGCTCGCTTTCGGGATTTTGTGCGGAAGCAGTTTGTTCCACTTTTTCAAGCAATGTGAACGAATTTTCAAGAGCTGTTTCCAGCTTTTCCTTGTTATTTCCGTAAATTTTAGCGGTTATCAGCGTATCAAAGGCAAATACTGTTTTTTCTGCGCTTTGTTTTTGTTCATCACAGCCCGCAAATATGAACAAACAGCAAATTATCAGGGCAATGTAACGTTTCAAGCAATCACCTCGTATATATAAGTAAATTATACAACAAAAACCGTCGAATAGCAAGAATTTTTTGTCGATTAACATATTTATATAGTATGTTGGCTGAAAATACTGTGATAAGGTTGCAAAATGAAAAAAATTGTGCTATAATATTTTTTATTATATTGGAGTAGTGTGTATTTATGAGAATAATTGGCATTGACCCGGGCTATGCAATTGTGGGTTTCGGAATACTTGACTATATAAACAGTAAATTCAGCGTGGTTGACTACGGCGCAATCACAACTGACAAGGACACTCCCTTTAACGACAGGCTTACCGAAATTTACAATGACTTATGCTATGTTCTCGATAAATACCGCCCCGGGTTTCTGTCCATTGAAAAACTGTATTTCCAGAACAATCAGAAAACCGCAATCGACGTTGCGGAGGCAAGGGGAGTTATTCTTCTTGCGGCAAATCAGCGGAAAATCGACATTTACGAATACACGCCCCTTCAGGTAAAGCAGTCCATAACAGGCTACGGCAAGGCTGTGAAAAAGCAGGTGCAGGATATGACAAGGCGAGTACTGGGATTAAGCGAGGTGCCAAAGCCTGATGATACGGCGGACGCACTTGCAATGGCGATCTGCCACGGACATTGCTACAATTCGCAGATGAGCCTGTACACGAACAAATAACAGGAGAACGGAATAAAATGATTTATAGCGTTAAAGGCGAACTTATACATACGGAAAGCAACCTTGCAGTGGTGGAATGCGGAGGAGTAGGCTATGCCTGCCGTACTACCTCGTACACCTTATCTCCACTGAAAGTCGGTGACAAGGTGCTGCTTTATACTTATTTAAGCGTAAGAGAGGACGCAGTAGAGCTGTTCGGCTTCGGGGATATGCAGGAGCTGAACTGCTTTAAAATGCTTATTTCCGTAAACGGAGTAGGTCCAAAGGCTGCATTGTCCATATTGTCAAACCTTTCTCCACAGGGCTTTGCTCTTACGGTGGTTTCGGGGGACAGCAAGGCTCTTACCCATGCTCAGGGAATAGGTGCAAAAATCGCACAGAGGATAGTGCTCGAATTAAAGGATAAGCTCTCAAAGGAAAACAACAGCTTTACGGCGGAGGATTATTCGGATATGACAGGGGTTGCCGCTCCGGTGGGAAATAACGCCGCAGAGGCATTGTCGGCGCTGGTGGTGCTTGGATTTTCAACAGCACAGGCTGCCACGGCGCTGGCAGGAATTGCGCCCGATACGCCTGTTCCCGAAATGGTAAAAATGGGACTGAAACGGCTTTCGCAATGAGAAAGGCTTTATAATGGAAAACGAAGAGAAAACGCCTGTTTCCAACGAGGAAATAATGGCTGAGCTTAAAAAGCAGAGGAAAATCATTACGGCGATTCTGGTTATTGTCAGTGTAATTGCCGCCGCTGTCATTGTGTATATTTTTTTCAAAATGACGGTCGGCTCGATTTTCGCACAGATAATAAGTCTTTTAACAGGACTGTTTATGGGAGGTTAAGCCTTGATAGAAACTTCTGGCAAAAATGAAGAAAAAGTACGGGATAGGCTGGTTGAGCCTGCTTATACTCCCGAGGATATTGACGTAGAATACAGCTTAAGACCAAAAACCCTCAACGAATATATCGGGCAGGATAAGGTTAAGGAAAATCTTTCCATATACATTGAGGCGGCAAAGGCAAGAGGGGACAGCCTTGACCATGTGCTTCTGTACGGCCCTCCTGGACTGGGCAAAACCACTCTCGCAGGAATTATCGCTAACGAAATGGGCGTAAATTTCAAGGTAACCTCCGGTCCTGCCATTGAAAAGCCGGGGGATTTAGCGGCGCTTCTTACCAATTTAAAGGACGGGGACGTACTGTTTATAGACGAAATTCACCGCCTTTCAAGACAGGTGGAGGAAGTGCTGTATCCTGCAATGGAGGATTTCGTCCTTGATATTATAATAGGTAAGGGTCCTTCGGCACAGTCTATACGCATTGACCTGCCCCACTTTACCCTTATCGGCGCAACCACAAGAGCAGGCCAGCTTACAAGTCCGCTCCGTGACCGTTTCGGCGTAATAATGCGCCTTGAGCTTTACAGCGAGGAACAGCTTTGCGATATTATCATGCGCTCCTCGGTAATTCTTTCAATACCCTCAATGAAGGACGGTGCAATGGAGCTGGCAAGGCGTTCAAGGGGCACTCCACGAATTGCAAACCGACTGCTTAAGCGTGTCCGTGATTTTGCGGAGGTAATGGGCAACGGAAAAATCACAAAGGATTTAGCGGATATTGCCCTTGACCGAATGGAAATCGACAAGCTGGGGCTTGACAGCCTTGACAAGCGAATGCTTACAATG
>CAMDZU010000255.1 GCA_945910715.1 uncultured Clostridia bacterium | reverse complement strand
GCCGCAGATATGACAAGCGGTATTACCAAAACATCAGCTGCCGAAGGAAATATAGGCGAGGTCACTCTTGAAAAGGGCGACAAGTACGCCGTAATCACAATAGAGGGCTACGGCTCAATTACCTGCAAGCTTTTCCCCGAGGTTGCTCCCGTGGGAGTGGAGAATTTCATAGAGCTTGCGGAAAGCGGCTACTATAACGGGCTTAAGGTGCACCGTGTAATTTCGGGCTTTATGTTCCAGGGCGGCTCAAAAAGCGGCACAGGCTCAGTCGACCCCGATATAAAGAGCTTTGCCGTTGAAGCAAACGAAAATATGCGCCATTTCTACGGCGCTCTCTGCTACGGCAGCTCAATGAACTCAAACGGCGGTCAGTTCTATATTGTAAACGCAAACCAGCCTGTTGACTACGAAGCCTTTGCAGACAGCACAAAGGCAACCCTTGACGCCAATGTTGAATATATTGAAAGCGTTATTATGCCTCAGGTTGAGGAGGGCACCGACTATTACAGATACTACAAGGCAATGGGCGACCAGATGAAATCCCAGTCCGAATTTATCGGCGCCGCAACAGACGAAATTAAAGCGAAATACGCCGAGGTTGGGGGCACACCAAGCCTTGACGGGGGCTATACCGTTTTCGGTCAGACCGTTGACGGCTGGGACGTTATCGACGCAGTATCAGCGGTACAGGTAAAGGATAACGGCTCGGGAGAGGAAAGCGCTCCCGTAGACAAAATAATCATTGAGTCGGTTGAAATAAAGACGGTTGAATAAAGGCTGCGCCTTCGGGCTGTTCCGCCTTTTATAAACAGAATAAAACTCCGCAGTTTGTGTAACTGCGGAGTCAGCTTGTCTAAAAAGCCATTTTGAAAGTTTTGGTCAAGCTTTTTCAAAAGCTTGTGGGTTCTTAGGGCATAAGCCTATGAGGAATTTGGCTTGCCAAATTCCTCGCAGTCGGCTTCCGCAGAAGCCGAAATTCCCCTATTTAAAGGCGCTCTGTACTATTGCTTCGCAATAGTACCAAGTTTGCAAGGGTTTGGGGGAGATTTTTCAAGAAAAAATCTCCCCCAAGAGTGAGTAATTTACACAACATTATTCTCGAAAAAGTGTGCTCTGTAGAATTGCTTTGCAATTCCACTCTTGGCACGTTTTTCGACGGACTGACTCCGCAGTTTATGTAACTGCGGAGTTTTTCATTTGTTCCGTTATTGTATTCGTTCCCGACAGCCAATGCGTGGTATTTCTACTCATCAAACGCACTGTCAATCAGCCGCAAAAGCTCCAGACCCGAGCGGAAGCACTCCTCCCTGTCCTGTTCCAGCCACTTGATTTTTCCCTGCCAGTCGTTGCCCCGACAGAAAATAATCTCCAGTCTGAACGTGGCAATTGCGGCAGCCTTTTTGTCCGTTTCAACAGCTTGTTCAAGCCTTACGGGCGCATTTTCCGAAAAGCTTCTGAGCTCTGCCTTCTCTCCGCAAAGACAATCCGCCGCTCTGCTCATAAGCTCCAGCATTGCCATAGTGCCCCTGAAGCCGCAGCCTGTTGCCCCCAGATACAGCGTACCTTTCGGTATTCTGTCCTCATAGCCGCTTATACAAATAAAAAAGGCTTTGCTGTCCTTGCAAAGGGACTCCTTTTTCTCTTTATCTTCCATTGTTTCCACTCCATTCTTCATTCTCTTTATTATGGCATTATTCAGTTACATTAAAGTTACACATTTGCCCTCTTTGTACTTGCTTTTTGTGTCGGATATTGATATAATAAATACAATAAAGGCAACGGCCATAATATGCACAAAGGAGTGAAAGCTGTGGAGCTGAGAATTACAATGCTGGGCGAATTTTCCGTTTCCTGCGGAGAGGTAACGCTTAACGAGCAGAATAAGCGTTCAAAAAAGCTGTGGACCTTATTCCAGTATCTTGTCACCTTCCATAACCGTGAAATTTCTCAGAACGAGCTTCTCGACTCACTCTGGGAGGAGGAATCCAGCGACAACCCCGCAGGCGCACTGAAAACCCAGATGCACCGTCTTCGCACAATGCTTGCGGAACTTGGCTACGACAAGGAAATAATTATCAATACAAGAGGCACCTACGCCCTCAATAACTCCGCCGATTTCACCATTGATTCGGAGGAATTTGAGGGGCTTTGCAAGCGCTGTCAGAATACCGACGACGAAAGCGAAAAGCTGGAATGTCTTAAACGTGCCATTGCCCTTTACAAGGGGGATTATCTGCCGAAAATTTCCCTTGAGCAATGGGTAGTGCCGATCAACACCTATTACCATTCCCTTTACATAAAGGCTGTCCACAAGGCAATCGACCTGCTGTACAAGCAGGGAAATCTGCAGGAAATAGCAGACCTTTGCAGAAAGGCAATGATTTTCGACCCATACGATGAGCCGCTGCACTATAATCTGATAAAGGTGCTGGCGGAACTGGGCGACCAGCAGAACGCAAAGGCGGCTTACAAATATGTGACCGACCTGTTTTACAACAAATTCGGCGTAAATCCCTCGGATGAGCTTATCGCCCTGTACAACGACACGGTGCGCTCACGAAAGGACGTTGAGCTGGATTTGTCCGTGGTGGAAAAAAACCTTAACGCCGACCACGAAAGCAGCGGCGCATTTTACTGCGAATACGAGTTTTTCAGGTACATTTACCGCCTTGAAACCCGTGAAGCAAAGCGAAGCGGCAAAAAAATCAGCATCTGCCTTATGACCGTTACGGACATTGACGGAGAAATTCCCCCTCAGAAAGCCCTTAACAGGTGTATGGAAAAGCTGTCCGAAACCATAAGCCGCTATCTGCGCTGCAACGACGTTTACGCAAGATACAGCGTTTCACAGTACATTATAATGCTGCCAAACACCAACGACGAAAACTGCGAAATGATAACACAGCGAATTGTACGGAATTACCGCCGTGACAATCCAAGAAGCCAGATGCTTATAAGCTGCAAATACAAGCAGATAAGCGAAAATCCCGAAAAAGACGGAAAAACGGAATGAAACCGGCTGTGGGACCGGCAAAGGCGTCCTGCCCT
>CAMDZU010000254.1 GCA_945910715.1 uncultured Clostridia bacterium | reverse complement strand
TCAAACTTGTTTCCCTTTACGGAGCGCACGCCCATTTCATTAAGCTTCATTGCAATTTTCCTTACGCTCATACCCGAAAGGAAATTCTCAAAAATCATTCTGACCACAGGAGCGTTTTTTTCGTCGGGAACAAACCCGTTGTCCCCCATTCTATAGCCAAAGGGCGGCTGTGAAACAACTCCGCCCCGTGAGAATTTTTCATTCATTCCACGTTTTACTTCTTCGGCAAGGTTTACCGAGTAATATTCGTCCATCGCCTCCAGCATCGCTTCCATAAGAATTGCGGTTTTGTCTTCGCCAAGCTGCTCCGAAACAGAAACAACGTCAATTCCGCATTGCTTTCGCAGCATTGATTTATATACGATACTATCCTCACGGTTTCTGGCAAAACGGGAGAATTTCCATACAAGAATTATGTCAAAGGGCTTGGGCTTTGTTTTTGCAAGGGAAATCATTTTCATAAACGCAGGACGTTTTTCAGCCTTGCGTCCGCTGATACCCTCGTCAATAAAAACAAGCTCATCGGGAATAAGCAATTCGTTTTTGGCGGCGTATTCCCGTATTTTCTTCATTTGACTGTCGGGAGAAAATTCAAGCTGGTCGTCTGTTGACACACGGATATAAGCGGCGGCGATTTTAGCGGTCACAGCGCACCTCCACAGTTTATTCGGACGGAAACAGCAACTCGCAGTTACTTTGTTCCGCTGTCAGATTATACTGCCTTCGGAGAGCAAGTTATGACTTTTTCAAATTTGTTTTTTGTCAAATTCAGGTTTTGGGTGCAAAGCCTTAAAATACTGTGTAAGCTCAATTTCCGAATTTACAAATACCGCACCTGTATAATTGCTGTTGTGGACGTCTATGCGCTTTCCGTCTTTAAAATATGTCTGAGTTTCCGAGCCGTCAACATCAATAATCAGCTCCATCTTTTGTAAATCGGGAATGTTTTGCTCAAAAGCCTTACACTGACGGACGAAAATATGGTTATCGGGGACTGTGCATACGTAATATTCAAACATAGTTATCTCTCCGTTCTATATTTATTGCTTGAAATTTGCAGAAAATTCGGCTAATAATTTTGAATGAGAAAAATTACACTATGAGGTCTTTTTGTTTTATACGGCATTTTGATAAAGTAAAACCGTCAAAATATGCGGTTTATATTTATACTTAAAACCATTATAACATATTGACTGTACAAAAATACGTACAATAAAATCCATTCCTGTAAATATTAACCAAATGTTAACAATATCAATTATATACTAAATTTTTACAAAAAACAACAGCTTTTGCGACCCTCGGGAAATTTTTGCAAAAAATCTGTATATCAGACAAGCGCATGTGCATAGCTTTGTCAGGGGTGATTTTATGGCAAGGGGTAAACTGACTGCATTGCCCTCTGTCGTTATTGACAAAGACGAAAATGAAAAGAAGCTGGATTTCCTTTCCGAAATGGAGAAAATGGAGATAAGGAACAGAATGTGCAGAAGCGTAAATTCCGCAATGGGAGATTATTTTACCCAGCACAGAAACGAATGGACAGAGCTTGCAAAATCCATTAGCAAATAAAACGTCCGTGCAGGAGCGTATGAGGATTATGCAATTCTGAGTAAAAAAAGAACCTGCCGTCGTAAGCAAAATCAAAGGTGCAAAAGCACGCAAGGATATTTCCCTGATAGCAGATTCTATAATTAGTTTACCACAGCTATTCTCAAATGTCAATATGTACCATAAACATTTCTCTTAAATGCAAAAAGCCCGACCTGAATCGGGCTTTCTGCGTGCCGAGGCACTCGGCTGGCGCGCCCAATGTGATTCGAACACACGACACGCAGCGTCGGAGGCTGCTGCTCTATCCAGCTGAGCTACGGGCGCAAAAAAGGCGGTACATACATACCGCCTATTATTATATCACATTTTCCCGGAAAAAACAAGTCCTTTTGAAATGTTTCAGCACTTATTCGCCCAAAAGAGCCTCCACAGCCGCAAGCTTTGCGGAAACGCAGAACACCTCCATTGCCTTCCCAAGCTCCTCCACCGTTGGGAATGTGGGCGCAATTCTGATATTTCTGTCCCGTGGGTCAACGCCGTATGGGAAGGTAGCACCTGCTCCCGTCATTACAACGCCTGCTTCCTTGCAGAGAGCGACTGTTCTCTTTGCAGTACCGTCAAGACCGTTGAAGGAAATGAAGTAGCCGCCGTTTGGCTTATGCCAAGAGCCTATTCCGCAGGGTGCAATCTCCTTTTCAAGAGCGTTCAGCACAACCTCGAACTTAGGCCATATAATTGCTCTGTGCTTTTCCATCTGTGCCTTGATTCCGTCAAAGTCCTTGAAAAATCTTGCGTGACGGAGCTGATTAAGCTTATCGTAGCCGATTGTCTGATAGGTCATCTGGCTCTTGATAAAGTCGATATTCGCCTTGCTTGCGCCGATTGCCGCAAGACCGCCGCCGGGGAATGAAATCTTTGATGTGGAGGTAAACTCAAACACCATATTTTCCTTGCCCGTTTTCTTGCATTCCTCAAGAATGTTGAGAACGTGGTCGGGAGTATCTGTAAGGTGATGAACGCAGTATGCGTTATCCCAGAAAATTCTGAAGTCGTCCGCCTTTGGTGAAAGGTTTGCAAAACGTCTTACAACCTCGTCCGAATAGGTGATTCCCTCGGGATTTGAGTACATCGGAACGCACCAGATACCCTTTATTTCCTCGTCCTCGGAAACCAGCTTTTCAATCATATCCATATCGGGGCCGTCGCTGAGATAAGGAACTGTGATCATCTCAATGCCCATGCTCTGACAGATTGCAAAATGCCTGTCATAGCCCGGAGCGGGACAAAGGAACTTAACGTGCTCGTACTTGCTCCATGGCTTTCTGCCGCCGAGTACGCCAAGAAGCATTGCTCTTGCAATTGTGTCGTACATAAGCTGCAGGCTGGAGTTGCCGCCAATGATAATTTCATCTCTTTCAACGCCAAGCATAGGCATAAGCAGACGCTTTGCCTCGTAAATTCCGTCAAGAACGCCGTAATTTCTGCCGTCGATTCCGT
>CAMDZU010000253.1 GCA_945910715.1 uncultured Clostridia bacterium | reverse complement strand
CGTCCTCTTCAAGATAAACCGTGCCGTCCGCTTCAGCCTGCGCCTTTTCGGCAGCCTTGCGCTGCTCGTCAACAAAGGTATCGTATTCCTTTGAAACTGTGCTGAAAGGAGTACCGTTCTTTAACTTTTCAACATAGCCGTTGCCAAGGTCCTCTAAAACCTTGAGTCCCTCGCTTGTTTCGATTTTATCCCCGTTGCCGTCCTCAAGAGCAATCTCGATATAAGCCGCTCTTGCGTAATTTTCAGCAAAGTAAGCGTCAACCTCCGCCTGAGTTGTACCCTCTGTGCCGCCTACGGAGTAGAGGGAATCAAAGAGCTTTTCTCTCTTTTCGGTTTCCAGCTGAACAAGCTTGTAGCTTTCCATTCCGATACCGAGGGATTCATAGTACTGACCCATTGTGGGGTAATCAATGCCGTAATAAACAAGGTATGGGTTTTCGTCATACCAAGTGGATTTTACGCTTGCGTTGATTGCGCTGGTTTCGTCCGCTGTAAGCTCCATTCCCTTTTCGTCGAACAAAGCGTTTACAGCAGCATATTCCCTGCAAAGCACCTCTGTCCTGTCGGTAATCCACTGTGAGAAGGTCTTGCCCTCAACATTGTAAGCGTAGTAGTCAAATCCCTCTGCGCTTGTGTCAACGTCGGGGCTTTCCTCGCCGAACTTTGTTCTTGCCTCGCTTACCGCCTGATATCCGTACAACAGATATACGCCTGCGTTAAGCTTTTCGCCGTTGATGGTCATTGCGTAGCTTACGTCCGAGCAGCCCGTAAAGGAAGCGGCTGTTGTTACACAGAGAACGCCTGCAAGTATTGCAGAAACTATTTTCTTTCTGAATGACATAATTTAATTCCTTTCTTTTGTTAAACTCAGGACCTTAAGGTAATATCCTTTTCCGCTAATGCTTTCAGCACCTTTTCAACAATCTTGTCAGCCTCGTCGTTTTCCATTGTTCTGTCCTTATGACGAAGTACAAGCTTGTAGGAAAGGGACTTCTTGCCCTCGGGAACGCCTGTGCCCTTATACATATCGAACAGGGTTACCTGCTCGAGATTTTTAGCTGTCTTAGTGATTATGTCGATTATTTCGCCCGAGCTTATCTCGTCGGCGCATACAAGGCTTAAATCTCTTGTCATTGCGGGGAATTTTGGCAATGCCTTGTACTTTATGTCGGTGTTCTGCGCTTCAATCATCAGAGCAAGCTTCAGCACGGCAATGTAAATTCTGTCCTTTACGCCGTAGTTTTCGCAGACAAGGGGGTGAATTTCGCCCAGAGTGCCGATTGCCCTGCCGCCTGCCGTAAGCTCAGCGCATCTTCCTGTGTGGAAGGTCCTGTTTGTGGTGCACTGTGTGAATTTGCCCTCAATGCCTGTCTTGTCCAGTATTTCCTCAACAATTCCCTTCAAGGAGAAGAAGTCCTCCTTCTCGCCGTAAAGGGCGATTGCCAGTACGTCCTCCTCAACGGGCAGCTCGTCAACGCTTTCCATTGGCTTATAAACTCTGCCTATTTCAAAGAAACGTCCTGCAAGGTTTCTGTTGTTAATGTTGCGTACAACAAGCTCCATCATGGACGGAATCATTGTTGTTCTCATTACGCTTGTGTCCTCGCCGAGAGGGTTTGTGATAACAACGGAGCGTTTTTCCTCCTCGGGCAGATTGATTTTATCGTACCACTTGGGAGAGATAAAGCTGAAGGTCATTGTTTCGTAGCAGCCCTCTGCAATCATGATTTCCGTAAGCTTCTGCTGGAATAACTGTACGGGAGTCATTTTGCTCTGGCTTGAAAGTCTTGGGATAGAGGTAGGAATGTTGTTGTAGCCGTAAATTCGTGCTACCTCCTCCGCAAGGTCGCACTGACGCTCAATGTCGATTCTGTAAGGGGGCACTGTAACAACGCCGTTGTCATATCCGAAGCCAAGCTTTTTGAGGATTGAAATCTGTTCCTCCTCGCTGATGTCCGAGCCTAAGAACTGGTTTATCCACTTGTAGTCGTGCTTTAATGTGAACGGCTCTTTATCTGAGTGGTCGCAGTCGATAATGGACCTGCAAGGCTCGCCGCAGCCCAGCATTTCAACCAGCTCCAACGCTCTGTGGAGAGCCTCCTCTGCGTTTGCGGGGTCAAGACGCTTTTCAAAGCGTGAGCTTGCCTCTGTTCTTTCGCCGATTTTCTTTGCGGTACGTCTTACGGAAACGCCGTCAAAGCAGGCAGCCTCGAATACAACGGTGGTTGTATCGTCCCATATACCCGAATATTCGCCGCCCATTACGCCTGCAACAGCCATTGGCTTTTTCTCGTCCGCAATAACCAGCATTTCGGGAGAAAGTTTAACCGGCTCTGCCGCCTCGTCAAGGAGCTTAAGGGTTTCGCCCTCCTTTGCGTTGCGGACAACGATTTTGCCGCCCTCAACGTATCTTAAATCGAATGCGTGCATCGGGTGACCGTATTCAAGCATTACGAAGTTGGTGATATCAACGATGTTGTTTATTGCACGGACGCCGCTTGCACGAAGTCTTTCCGCAAGCCATCTGGGAGAAGGTCCGATTTTGACGTTCTTTACAAGACCCGCCATATAGCGTGAGCAAAGCTGCGTGTTTTCAACGGTAACGGAAACGTCCTTGTTGATGTCGTAGTCAATGCCCTTGAACTCCGGCTTTTTGTAGTTGAGGGGCAGGTCGAAGGTAGCGCTTGCCTCTCTTGCAAGGCCTAAAACGGAAAGGCAGTCGGGGCGGTTGTTTGTTATCTCAAACTCAACCTGCGTATCATCAATGCCCACAGCCTTTGTTACGTCCATTCCAAGCTCAAACTTGTCTATGTCGGGGTCCTCGTTGAAAATAAGTATTCCGTCGGGAGTTGCGTAGGGGAAGTCGGAATTTTCCATGCCCAGCTCCTCAAAGCTGCACATCATGCCCTCGCTCATTACGCCGCGAAGCTTGCCCTTTGTAATCTTCATTGAACCGCCCTCTTTGCGGTTGATTACAACGCCGCCGTCAAGAACAACGGGAACTATTGCGCCCTCGTAGCAGTTCTGCGCCGCAGTAACGATCTGAACGGTTTTTT
>CAMDZU010000252.1 GCA_945910715.1 uncultured Clostridia bacterium | reverse complement strand
TAAAAAAACAGCCCTGCTGTATACATGCAACATGAACAAACTTGTAAAATTTTTCACAAAATATCTTGAATTTTTATACAAAATGTGTTATACTATGCTTAAATGAGAGCACTATTTTGTGAATAAATAATAACAAGAAGGGAATGGTTCAGGTGAAAAAGCTATTGCTTATTGTTGAAGACAATGAATCCGATCGGGCAATACTTGAAGAATGCTTCAAGGACGATTATGAAGTTATTTCGGCTGAAAACGGACAGGTTGCACTTGAACATCTGAGCTATTACAAAAGCAGGATTTCACTTGTTCTGCTTGATTTGTATATGCCCATAATGGACGGCTTCAGGCTCCTTGATGAAATGAACAAGAACCCTTCCTTAAAGCTTATTCCCGTTATTGTGGCGACCGGCGATTCGGGAAACGGTATTGAGCTGGAGGCTCTTGAAAAGGGAGCGTCCGACTTTGTTACAAAGCCCTTTGACGTTACCATAATCAAACAGAGAGTACATAATCTTATTGCGGTTTCCGAGGGCAGGAGAATACACGTCAAGGCGGAATTTGACCCTCTTACAATGCTGTATAACCGTGAAACCTTCTGCAGCAAGGCGGAGGAGCTTATCAGACAGAATGATAAGCTCAGATACGATATTTTCCGCATTGACGTTGACCGCTTCAAGGTGATAAACGATATTTTCGGCACAGCCGAGGGCGACAAGGTGCTGATTTACATTGCGGATTATCTACGCAAGGAGATTATTCCGGGAGTTACCCTTTGCGGACGTCTTGCAGGGGATAACTTCGCCGTCTGCCTGCCCCATATCAACGGCTATGAGGCCAATATGGCAAAGGAAGTCAACGAGGCGCTTGAAAAATACCCCCTTAACATAAAGATAATTGCAAAGTGCGGCTTTTGCAGAGCGGACGCCGACACTCCCGCTTCTCTCCTTTGCGACAGAGCGGCAATGGCGATAAAAAGCATAAAGGGCAGCTATTCCGAGCGGTGGGCGGTCTATGACGAAAGCATGCGGCTTTCAATGCTTTTCGAGCAGGAAATAATCAACGAAATGAACGACGCTCTCAGAGAGGGTCAGTTCGTGGTTTATTATCAGCCAAAGGTAAATATGATCGAAAGGCGTGTAATCGGCTGCGAGGCGCTTGTACGGTGGAATCACCCAAGAAAGGGATTTATTTCACCCGGGCTGTTTATCCCCATTTTCGAGAAAAACGGCTTTATCAGCGCACTTGACTTCTATATGTGGGAAATGGTGTGCCGTGATTTGCGGGACTGGATAAACAAGGGCTACAATCCCTGTCCCGTTTCGGTAAACGTTTCAAGAGCGGAGCTGTACGACGACAGCCTCATTGAACGGCTTGAGCGGCTTATTGCAAGGTACGGCATAAGCCATCGTCTGTTACAGCTTGAAATAACGGAATCAGCCTACACGGAAAACCCCGAACAGCTTATTTCAATGGTAGAGCAGCTTAAAGGCAAGGGCTTTACTATTCTTATGGACGATTTCGGCAGCGGCTATTCTTCGCTGAACACCCTTAAGGACGTTCCTGTTGACGTGCTGAAAATCGACCTTAAATTCCTTTACAACATTGATAACAACGTCAAGGGCAATCAGATTTTGAAGTCGGTTGTGCAGATGGCAAAGCGCCTTAACCTTACTGTAATTGCAGAGGGAGTTGAAACCGACCGTCAGGTGGAATTTCTCAAATCCATAGGCTGTATGAGAGCTCAGGGCTTCTACTACGCAAGACCGCTCCCCAAGGAAATGCTCCCCGGAGTGCTTGACGGAACCTTCTTCTACGAGGTCGAGGACAGAGATAAGACAGACCGCATTGTCAATGTTGACGATGTTATGAGCCAGATTTACAACTCGGCAGGTCTTGACTGGTACCGTGAGGCTATCCTCAAAATGAACGTGGTTGTAGGTGAATATGATACCCTTACAGATACGCTGCTGTTCTTTGAAAAGCACAGCGGCGAAAATACGACGGAAGAGCTTGTAAAGAACGAAATACCCAACTTCACCGCAACTCTTGAAAGCGCAAACCTTGTTCACCCCGACGACGCAGAAAAAATCCGCAATATGTTCACCAAGTCGGAAACCGCCAACGAAATTATCCGCACCACCTTTATCAACAGAACAGGCAGCTATACCTGGATGGAGGTAGGTGCAAGAAAGGCTACGGACACAGTTTCCTCCCAGCCTGTAATTCTCGTTTTCAGGGATATAACAAGAGAACAGGGCACTCAGCTTATGATGAAAACCCTGTCCGTTCTTGAATCCAACAGAGGAATCGACCGCAATATCTGCGAAATTATTCCGCTTATAACCGAGTATCTGTCCTTGGACAGCTTCAAGATCCTTATTGCGGGGGCAAGCAGCAAGGTTACCTGCAGAAGCTTCAGCTGGAACAGAGGCGGAGAAATAGAAATGAACAGCTTCAACGGCATAAAAAGCGAGCGTGACCCTATTAAGGAAGAGGAGCGCTTCAACGAATACGGCATTGCCGTGTTCAACCGTGACCGTATAAGCAACAGGCTTGACAGTATGCAGGAAATACTGTACGGCGAAAAATGCACTACCTGTACGGTGGGTCTGCTTAATCTTATAAATGGCTGCCGTGGAGCGGTTTGCTACGGAAATATTGCCAAGAGGCAATGGACAAAGAACGAGTGCGCTGCAATCGGAGAGCTTACAAAGTGCATTTCCGCATTTATCGACAAGTCCTTTATAAGGGATATGTTCAACGAGAACAAAATGCTTTACGACCTTGCTTTCAAGCAGTTAAGAGTCCGTCTTTGGCAGTATGATGTTATGACCGAAAGGCTGTACAAAACCGATACCTGCAATGCAACCTGGGATACAAGCTATATCGAAAATTTCCCCGAAAGCTTTATTGAAGCGGGAGCAGTTGCGGACGAATTTATCGAGCCTTTCAGAAAGCTTCACGACGATCTGAAAAAGGGCATTGAGTCCTCGGGAATTTACGCAATAATGTATTCCGACGGCAAATTCCATAACGGAAGAATTACATACACGCTGTTAAAAAGCA
>CAMDZU010000251.1 GCA_945910715.1 uncultured Clostridia bacterium | reverse complement strand
TGCTGAACTACGCCGTTAAAATGGGCTACCTTGTGGGAAATCCGCTTAGTTCCCTCGGCAACTTCAAAGCTCCTGATACTATGGAAAAGCCTGCAGAGAAACTCCACTACTACACGCCTGAGCAGTTCCTCGCATATATTGCCGAAGCAGAGAAAAAAGCCCAGACCGTGACGGACTGGGCTTATTATGTATTCTTTTGTATAGCGTTCTACACGGGAGCAAGAAAGGGAGAAATAAACGCCTTGAAATGGTCTGACATTGACGGAAATATACTGCACATACGCCGCAGTATATCCCAGAAAATAAAGGGCGGCGATGTCGAAGGACCGCCCAAGAACAAATCAAGCTACCGTGACTTGCAGATACCCACCCCGCTGATGAAGATACTTGACAAGCACAAATGCCGCCAGCGGGAAGCGTCAAGGCTGTTTTCCGAAAACTACCGTGTATGCGGCGGAGAAGCTCCCCTGCGTGACACAACCATTGAAAAGCGAAACAGTGCCTTTGCAAAAGCGGCAGGCTTACCACATATCAGAATTCACGACTTTCGGCACCAATATGTCAAGTACACGACAAAAAAATTTAGTGTTTTTTTTGAAAAATTTTGCCGATTTTCAGTTTCCAATCCACATATTCCTCATCTCCAATAGTTCCGGTAGCGATTTTGCATTTCTGCCGATACCATTCAGCCAGCAGTTCATTCACAGTTTTAGAGTTGAAGCAGAGCGAATATCGCTTGCTCCCGTACTCGTCCTTGCACTCTCTGATTGAAACAGGAATACTGTCCTCAATCTCAAGTAGCAGCATAATCAGCCGTTCGGCTTCGCTGCTATAATCGCAAGTAAGGTATTGTGTGCTTATGTCAAGCACGTCTGCCATTTTCTCAATAAGTTCCTGTTTAGGATAACGAGAGCCGCTTTCGTATTGAGCTATACGAATGTCGGCTGTTTTTTCGTTTAGCCCTACCGCAGTACCCAGAGCTTTCTGCGTAAGACCACGAAAGGTGCGGACGAGCCGCACCTTTTCTCCAAATGTTGCCATAGTAGTTAAGTTGACCTCCCCATTACAGAAAGTTCATTTTCCATTCCACATAATCGGACTTATTTATCGTTCCATTGATTACACCCTGCTGTTGGTTATGCCATATAGAAAGCAAGGTGTTTATCATAACAGAGCTGAAATAAAGCCCGTAATGGTTATTGCCGTATTCATCAACGCTGTCCTGAACGGAAATGGGAAAGTAATCGTCGATTTGAAAGAGTTGTATCAGAACGCTGTCTATATCCTGCATATCGCTGTTGGTGAGATATGCAGGATTGACATTAAGCACATCGGCAATAGCGTCAATGGTATCCTGCTTCGGATTGCGATTTCCCAATTCATAATTGCGTATCGCAGGTTCACTCAACCCAACCATTGAACCGAGTGCTTTCTGCGTTAATCCACGATAGCAGCGGATACGACGTATCTTCTCACCGATAGTTGCCATAGCGATTACATAAACCTCCGTGTTGCGTACTTGATTTCAATTCTGTTGTTCGGGAACACATAGACCCTCTCAACAAGTTGGTCAACAAGAGCTTTTGTCAGGTTGTCGGCTCCGTCTATGGAAGCAGCGATTTTAGCGTTCTTGATACTCTCCTCATAATCTTCCTGCGCCGTTTTCGCTTTGGCAGCAACCACAGAACACAGGTTTTTCATATCGACAAGCTGAATTTCAAGTTCAGCTTTTTTTGATTTATAGGTGTCTATATCAAGTATGCCGAGAATGTACTGCTCATAGAGTTCTCGCTTGCTTTCTTGCAAGAGCTTAAGTTTCTGCTCATAGCTGCTAAGTTCCAAAGAGCTTTTTTCAGCTTTTGCCTTGATGTCAGCGTCGGTATCAGCAAAGCATTGAGCCTGCGAACGGATTGTGTCAAAGACAGTACGCTCTAAATCCTCTACCCGTATCCTAACCCCTTTGCACTCTGTATCAGTGGCAATTCTGCCATACTCACAGGCGTAAATAATGTCGTTCCTCCTGTTCAGAGCGTGGTCGCAGCAACCGCAGTACACCTTGCTTTTCAGCACATATTCCCTCGGCTTTTTATTAACCGAAAACTTGCGTATCTTTGCTTTTGCCTGCTCAAACAGTTCCTTGCTGATAATGGGCGTATGGTGGTCAGGTATTTTTATCCATTCGCTTTCATCGTTACGCACCATTTTGGTGCTGCCGATTTCAACAGTATGTTGCTTTCCAATGACATACATTCCCGTATATCGTTCATCTTCCAATAACCGCAGAACAGTCGAACGACACCAGACGCCATTTGACCTTGAAATATCGTGGTAGTTTTTGCCTTTGCTTGCCTTGAATTCGGCGGGAGTGAGAATTTTCATCTCGCTCAACTTTCGTGCAATAGCTCCCGCACTTAATCCGTCAGCCGCCCATTGAAATATCTGTCGAACATTGTCGGCAGTTTCCTCATCGGGCTTCATTCGTCCGTCCTCGCTCTTTTGGTATCCATAAGGACAAACAACGCTCTGATATTCGCCACGCTTGAAGCGAGCGAGCTTTGCGCTCTTGCTTTTTATTGACATATCACGGGAATAGCACTCGTTGATAAGGTATTTGAAAGCCATATCTATGCCGCCCGTGTCGCCGTTAAGCTCTGCGGTATCAAAGTTATCGCTTACCGCAATAAATCTGATATGGTACAAAGGAAAGACCTTTTCGATGAAATATCCCGTTTCAATGGAGTTTCGCCCGAAACTTGACACGTCTTTGACCATAATGCAGTTTATTTTGCCGAGGTTAGCCATTTCCAAGAGTTTCTGAACGGCGGGACGTTCAAAGTTCGTTCCCGTGTGACCGTTATCAACAAACTCCAAGATTTCAGCTCCGTTCCATTCGGGGAGCGACATAGCCTTTTCCCGAAGAATTAGCCGCTGATTTGGTATGCTTAAACTTTCGGTCTTTTCGTCCTCCACCGACAGACGAATATACAATGCAATAGTATAGTCAGCCATTAGACAGCCTCCTTGCCAAGCACCATTTCGTCGTTGTACTCGATATTTATTTCCTTGTCGTGCGTTACCTCAATACGCTTGACAAACAG
>CAMDZU010000250.1 GCA_945910715.1 uncultured Clostridia bacterium | reverse complement strand
GGTTGCGATTTCGTGAAGCTCCTCTGCATTGTTGGCAATACCGCCCCCTGTGCCGCCCAGTGTGAATGCGGGACGAACGATTACGGGATAGCCGATTTCGTTGTTGGCAAAGTCCATTGCGTCATCAAGGGTTTCAACCACCTTTGATGGAATACAAGGCTCGCCGATTGCTTCCATTGTATCCTTGAAAGCCTGTCTGTCCTCAGCCTTGTGGATTGTTTCCGGGTTTGCACCAAGGAGCTTAACATTGTGGGAGGCGAGGAAGCCCTCCTCCGCAAGCTGCATTGACAGCGTCAGTCCCGTCTGACCGCCGAGGGTGGAAAGGATTGAGTCGGGCTTTTCTATTTCAATAATTCTCTTGATACAGTCAAGGGTAAGCGGCTCAATGTAGATTTTGTCCGCCATGTGCTTGTCCGTCATAATTGTAGCAGGGTTGGAGTTTACAAGCACGACTTCAAGACCCTCCTGCTTAAGTGCACGGCAAGCCTGTGCGCCTGCATAGTCAAACTCGGCTGCCTGTCCGATTACGATAGGACCCGAGCCGATCATCAGGACTTTCTTTATATCACTTCTCAGGGGCATTACTTGTTTCCTCCTTTGGTCTGCATAAGCTCAATGAACTCGTCGAATAAATAGGCTGTGTCCTGTGGACCTCCGCAAGCCTCGGGGTGGAACTGTACCGTAAAGGCAGGAGCGTTTGTGTACTTAACGCCCTCGCAGGTCTTATCGTTGCCGTTAATGTGGCTTACCTTGCCCACCTCGGCAGGAACCGTGTCGCTTACTACCGCATAGCCGTGGTTCTGGGAGGTAATGTAGGTTCTGTCACGGTCAAGGTCGGTAACAGGCTGGTTTCCGCCTCTGTGACCGTATTTGAGCTTGACTGTCTTTGCGCCGTTTGCAAGGGCAAGAAGCTGATGACCAAGACAAATTCCGAAGGTAGGAATCTGTTCCGGAATAAGCTTCCGCAATGTTTCAATGGATTCGGGGTTGTCCGTAGGGTCGCCCGGGCCGTTTGAAAGCATAATTCCGTCGGGATTCAGCGCCTTGATTTCCTCCGCCGTTGAATTCCACGGCATAACGGTTACGTTGCAGCCACGCTTTTCAAGCTCACGTCTGATGTTGTACTTGTAGCCGTAGTCGATAAGCGCAACGTTGAATTTTGGATTTTCGCCCTTGTAGGTTTCGGGCTTTTCAACGCTTACCTTCGGAACAACCTTGCCCACTTTGTAAGCCTTTATTTCAGCCAATGCCTTTTCCTTGTCAAATTTCTCCGTGGTAATCATACCGTTCATAACGCCCGTTTCACGGATAATTCTTGTAAGACGTCTTGTATCAATGTCGTAAAGACCGATAATTCCGTGCTTTTTCAGAAATTCGTCTATTGTATATTGGCAGCGGAAGTTTGACGGCTTTTCGCACCATTCTCTTACGATATATCCGCTTACAACGCTGCCCTTTGATTCATAGTCATGGTCGTTTGTGCCGTAGTTGCCGATAAGCGGAAAGGTCTGCGTAACAATCTGTCCGCAGTAGCTGGGGTCGCTTAAGGTTTCCTCATAGCCCGTCATTGCCGTTGTAAACACGATTTCACCGATTACAGAGCCTTCCTTGCCAAAGCTCTTTCCTGTGAAAACAGTTCCGTCAGCCAAGATTAAGTATGCTTTTTTTGCAGTTCCGAAATCCATTTTGCCCTCCAAATTACTCTTTTATGTAAATCTCCGTGTGATTACGGAAGCTTTATTTCTCCCACAAAGCTCATAATTTCATCTCTCATGCGTATTGCCTCACGATAAGCCGCGCCTGCATAGTCATGCTCGTCGCAGCCCTCTTTCTTGTATGCGCACATAATTCCTCTTGAGCTGTTCACAATGCCGCCAAGACCGTTGCTATCGAATGCGCCTGCAATATCCTTTGCGGAAGCGCCCTGTGCGCCGTAGCCAGGAATAAGGAAGAATGTATGGGGCAGCTTTGCACGAAGCTCCTTAATCTGCTCGGGGTAGGTTGCGCCTACAACTGCGCCAACTCCCGAATAGCCGTACTTGCCCATAAGCTCCTTGCCCCACTCCTCGCACATATTGCCCATGGTTTCATATACGGAAACACCGTCAATAAGCTTGTCCTGAAGCTCGCCCGAAGAGGGATTGGAGGTTTTTACCAGCACAAAAATACCCTTGTTGTATTCATTGCAGACCTTGATAAGAGGCTTGATTCCGTCGCTGCCGAGGTAGCCGTTTACCGTAAGAGCGTCCCCGAGGAACGGGCAATACTCGTTTTCGCCAACCTTTACCTTGCCAAGATGTGCTGTTGCGTAGGCCTCCATTGTTGTGCCAATATCGTTGCGCTTTCCGTCTGTAATAACCAGCATTCCACGCTTTTTAGCGTATTCCTGGGTCTTGTAAAGAGTCTTTACTCCAGCCGTGCCGTACATTTCGTAATAAGCCGCCTGGGGCTTGATTGCGGGAACGACCTCGTGAAGTGCGTCTATAAGTCCCTTGTTGAATTCAAGGAGAGCCTTTGCAGCGCCCTTTAAGGTTTCCCCGTACTTTTCAAAATTCTTCTTCAGAATAAATTCGGGAACATAATCCAGCTTAGGGTCAAGACCTGCTACCGTTGGATTCTGTGTTTTGGCGATACTCGCCATTAAAGCGTCAAGTGACATAACATTTACCTTTCCTTTCTTGGTTCTTTTTTATTTATCTTCAAATACTACTTTTCCGTCTAAAATTGTATATTTTACCTTTCCCTTAAGGTTCATTCCCTTAAAGCAGGTATTTTTCGACTTTGAGTGAAGCTTTTCAGGGTCAACCACCCACTCCTCGTTTAAATCAACAACCGCAATATCCGCAATATCGCCCACTCCGATTGTTCCGCCGCCTACTCCGAGAATTGTTCTCGGATTTACGCACATAAGCCTTACAATCTGCTGTAAGGATACTTTTCCCGTGTGATAAAGTCGGGTAAGAGTTACAGCAAGGGAGGTTTCCAATCCCACAACGCCGTTGGGGGCTTTCTCGAAATCCGCCTTTTCCTCGGCTGAATGGGGAGGGTGGTCGGTAACGATACAGTCGATTGTTCCGTCGCAGACCGCCTCGGTTATTGC
>CAMDZU010000249.1 GCA_945910715.1 uncultured Clostridia bacterium | reverse complement strand
ACAGCCTCACCTTGACGAAGACAACTGCTACTCCTTTACCATTGCCGAGGATTCAATCGACTATGTAAACGGTATTTATTTCGACCTTTATCTGCTGGACGAATACGGCGACCTAATTTATCTCGGAATGGACAATAATCTGAACGTTGACTGGGATACGGGCGTTGTAACGGATAACTTCTACGGAACGTGGATTGCCCTTGACGACGGACAATTCCTTACCGCAGTTGTAATTGACGACAACGATTACGATTATACCGTTTTCTCCTCACCCATTCTGTATAACGGTCAGCGTGCAAGTCTGAGATACAGTTATATCTACGATGATTCCTGCTTTGTGTTTGACGGAGTATATCTGCAGAACGAGGAAAACGACGCCTTTTCACGAATGATAACATTATCCGAGGGCGATGTTATCGTGCCCATTTATTCGGTTATTTACGCAGATGATACAGAGGAGGAAATTTACGGCGATGAGTATGTTTACAGCTATTACAGCAGTATCTACGACACCGACCTTAACCCTGCAACCTACCTTTTCTCCTTTACAATAACCGACGTTTTCTTCAATAGCTTCTACACCGATTATATCGGCTACGACCTTGACGAAGACGGAGAGCTTTACGTTAACGACGCCTTTATGGATTACGCAGAGTAAAAAATTAAGGGAAATTACTGCGGTATTTTGTAGAAAAAGCGATTTACAACGGCATTAAAAAGTTATATAATAAGCATTGATGAATTTTTCCGAAAGGGTGTTTTTATGATAACGGATATGACCGTGGGAAAACCGTGGTCGGTGCTTTTCAGATACTCTATCCCAATGCTGTTAAGCATTGTTTTCCAGCAGTTCTACAATATATCCGACAGCATTATTGCAGGCAATTTCTGCGGCGAGGACGCACTGGCGGCAATCGGTGCTTCCTACCCCATTACAATGATTTTTATGGCGTTTGCAACGGGACTAAACATAGGCTGTTCCGTTGTAATTTCACAGCTTTTCGGCGGAAAGCGTTTCACGGAGCTTAAAACCGCCGTTTCCACTTCCTTTATTGCCACTTTGGCGTTAAGCCTTTTCCTTACCTTGTTCGGCGTAATTTTCACAGAGCCGATGATGACAATGCTGAACACGCCCCAAAACATTTTCGGCGACGGCTCTCTTTATCTCAGCATTTATATATGGGGACTGATTTTCCTGTTCCTGTACAATATCTGCAACGGTATTTTCTCAGCGCTGGGGGATTCGAAAACTCCTCTTTACTTCCTCATTGCCTCTTCTCTCGGCAATATTGCCCTTGATTTGCTTGCTGTTGGAGTGTTCAATATGGGAGTTGCCGGCGTTGCGTGGGCGACCTTTGCGGCACAGGGCGCAGCCTCGGTTTTTGCCCTTGTTACCCTTGGAAAGCGTCTTAAGAAAAGCGAAACAAGCGAAGCTCCAAAGCGTTTCAGCGGTCACATGCTTGCTACCATAAGCAGAATTGCCGTTCCGAGTATTCTCCAGCAAAGCTTTGTATCGGTGGGAAACCTTTTCATTCAGGGACTTGTCAACAGCTTTGGTTCGGCGGTAATTGCAGGCTATTCGGCTGCAATAAAGCTGAACACCTTTGCAATAACCTCCTTTTCCACAATGGGAAACGGCGTTTCCAACTTTACCGCACAGAATATCGGCACAGGCAAGCTTGACCGTGTATCAAAGGGCTTCAGAGCAGGACTTTTAATGGCGGCGTGCATAGTAATTCCCTTTACCCTGCTGTACATTGTTTTCAGCGGTAATCTTATTCAGCTTTTTATGAGCGACGGAACAGCCGATTCAATTACGGCAGGAATGCATTTTCTGATTATTGTCTGCCCGTTCTATTTCTCTGTAGCGGCAAAGCTGCTGGCAGACGGCGTTCTCCGTGGCTCAAGCTCAATGGGTTATTTTATGGTAGCCACCTTTACCGACCTTATTCTAAGGGTTATTCTCGCCTATATTTTCGCATTCCTTATGAATTCGGCGGACGGAATATGGCTGTCATGGCCGGTGGGCTGGTTTATTTCGGGAGCAATGTCAATGACCTTTTATTTTACAGGGTGCTGGAAAAAGAAATATCAACAAAAATAATGCCTCCCTCAAACGGGAGGCATTTCCTTTACATTATCCGTTTAAAAAATTCACCGCAAGTATTGCCGCCCCGAGTATCACAAGCACAACACCCGTTGCTCTGTTGAGGGTTTTTGCGGAAACCTTGTTGGCAATGACCGAGGCAATAAGGGCGAACACAAGAGTGCTGACAACGCATATTACAAGGGCTTTTATGTCAGGCATTCCGCCTATGGCAAAGTGGCTCACCGAGCCTGTCAGCGCCGTTGCCGCCATAATGAAAACGCTTGTTCCAACGGCAGTTTTAAGCTCGTATCCAAGCACGGAGGTAAGCACAAGGAGCATCATCATACCGCCCCCTGCACCGATAAAGCCGCAGATAAAGCCAACAGCTGCGCCGCAGATAAGAGAGCGCACCGCCTTTTGCTTCGGAGTGGAGTTCTGAAATCTTGCTTTTGGCGCAACAACAGGCTTTACAATAAACTTTATACCAAGCAGTAAGGTCATTACCGTTGAAAAGCTGCCCATTGCGGTTTTCGGAACAAGGCTTGCAACGTAGCTTCCCACAAGAGTGAAGCAAAGAACAGCCGCCATCATTATAAGCCCGTTTTTTATGTCTATGTTCTTGTTTTTGGCGTAAGTACCTGCCGAAACTGCGCTTGCCAATACGTCGCTTGCGAGAGCGACGCCCACCGCAAGATAAGGGTCCATTCCGAGAAAGGTTATCAGCATAGGACTTATAACGGCGGCTGCGCTCATTCCTGCAAAGCCCGTGCCAAGACCTGCCCCAAGCCCTGCAACAATACAAATTAAAATGTCCATTTTTGCCTTCTTCTAAGAGAAAATCTCCTGCGGCTTATGAATACCGCAGGAGAGTAACCTCCAATTACTTTGTGCCGAAAATTCTGTCGCCGCCGTCGCCGATTCCCGGAACAATGTATAAATCATCGTTCAGACCATCGTCAAGTGCGCCGCAGTAAATTTCAACATCGGGATAAGCACTCTGAACTGCTTCAACACCCTCAGGGCAGGC
>CAMDZU010000248.1 GCA_945910715.1 uncultured Clostridia bacterium | reverse complement strand
CTTGTATAGCCGGTGGAATCAAATGCGGCTTTTTCCGATTTCGCCACGGATTTTATGGAGAGCAGCTGCTGATTAAGCTCGTTTAAATCTCCCGCTTTCCATATTGTTACCTCGCTGCCGTCGGAGGACTGGGTTATGGTAACAAGTCCCTCCCACCTGCTGGGCATAAAGAAAATGTAATCTCTCCTTGTGCTTAAATAGGTGGTGTATTTCCGTTTAAGGCGGCTGTCCTCGTCAACAACGCTCCAGGTAATTGCGTTAAGCTGCTCCGGCTTTGTAAGGTTTTCATAGCCGGGAAGTACCGTTGTTGCAGGAATTTCAATAATTCCGTCGTCGTCAATGTCCCTTGAATTTACAACAGGGGTATAGCTGTTTGAGCGCCTTACCACCGATTCCGCTCCAACCGCTCTTGCAAGCACCGAGCCGTAGCAGATAAGGGCTTCCGTGCCGTAGGTGTTGTCCCCCTTGTAGTAGTCAACGAAAATGGCTGTGCCGCTTTCGCTGCTGCTGCCCTGCTTTACGCTGATATATTCCGTTGCGGAGGGGTCAAGGGACAGGGTGCTTGTGGTGGTGAAAACTCCCTCCTCCCACGCAAATGTTGAGGCGGTAGCATAGGCAAGAGCCTTGTCGTAGTTGATGATAAAAAGCTCCTTCTGCCCGTCATAGTCAATGTCAAACAAATCCATTACGGAATAGCCGCCCCTGAAAATTTCCACATGAGTGCTGTCGGTATATTTCAGCACGCTTACCGCCTTGTCCGACTGGTTAAGTACGGAATAGCCGATAATTATGCTAAGCTCAGTATCGCCGCTTAATCGCTCAAAAATTACCCTTTCCACGTCAGTGCCTACGGCAGGCAGGTCGTAAACCGAAACCCACTCTCCCTCCTTCTGGTCGAGGAAGTTTATGCGCAGGTTGGTTTCCTCTGAAATGCCCGTCGCCTCGTAGAAAACGATTGCCTCGTCCGTAGGTTCCTCGTCAAGATTGTATATAACAAAGGCGCTGCGGTAATCGCCGCTTTTTGGGTATTTAAGGCTTACCTCGCTGCCCTTGCTGTTGAGCAGCGCCTGATAAATTGCATTCTGCTCGTCCGTAAGCTTTGGGGGGCTCAGCAGATTGTCAAGGCTTAAATTCATTGAACAGCCCGTGCTGAAAATTACCGCTGAAAGCATAGCAAGAGCCGTGAATATTCTTTTTTTCATAGCTCCTGCCTTTCATCAGTCTATAGAAATTACGCTTGGCCTTGCGTAAAGGAGAATTGTTGTTCCTGCGGTGAGAATACCTATGGTGAAATATTCAATGGGGTAGGAAACGAAAAAAGGTGAAATCACGTCGGGAGCGGCAATAACGCCGATTAAACGTGCAATGCTCATTGAAAGACACATTGAGGAGCAGATAAAGCCCAGAGCGATTGTTTTTACCCTTGTAAGCTTGGTTTCGTTGCGGGAATAAATTCTGCCGAGATTAAGCAGGAAAAGCACCAGCGAAACGTAAACCAGCAGCTCGATAAGGCTTTCGGAAATTCTTGTGATAATGAGAGTTGACATAAAAAGGCTTGCGGAGCGGACAGTGTAATAAACCGTCAGCACAAGAAGAATATAGCCGCAGGCAGGCTTTAAGGTCTTGTTGCCCAGCATAATGAAGCCGACCATCAGAAAGGCTGCGCTTGCGATTACAGAGCCTATAAGGCTCATTGGGTCAAGTCCGCCGCCGAACATGGAAATCACGCTGTAAAAGCAGCCGCAGCCTGTAATAAGGAAAAGCACTCCGCTTATGCTGTTCTGCTTTGAGGTGAAAAGCTCCGCCTTTTTTGTGAAAGCGGCGCTGCCCTTTTTTCGGTCAAGGAAAGCAAGCAGCACAAGTCCCACTGCCGTTACGCCAAGGACAATATAAAGCAGTACGCCTAAAAAGCCCGAATCCTCATAATAAAAGCCTGTTTCGGCGTCAATTGACAAAACCGACTGGAAATATCTTATAACCGTTGAAACCGCCGTCATTGCCACGAAGAAAAACAATGCCAGCTTGCTGTTTTTTGTCATATTTTTTATTGGACCTTTCATTCTGATTATGCTTTGAACGCATATATTTTATTATAGTACATTTTGCACATCAAGTCAAGAAAAAGGAACGGACAGGCTATGAAAAATTATGTTATGATGACGGTTATTTTTGCGGTAATGCTGATAGTATTTCCCTTTGTGTTTACGGTTGGGGGCAGCGCCTTTTCGGGAGGCTTTGACCGCCCCGAAAAAATAAGGCTGCTGCTGACGGATACGGGAGAAATAACGGAAATTTCCATGGAGGATTATGTAACGGGCTGTCTTTTTGCGCAGATTCCCGTTGATTACGAGGAGGAGGCGCTGAAAGCACAGGCGGTCTGCGCCTACACCTATGCTCTGCGCATTATCAGAAACAATAAGGACAATCCCGCAGGCGCTCCCGAAAATGCGGATATATCCGACAGCGGCGCATTGTATCAGCCCTATTTCACCGAGGAAAAGGCACGGGAATATTACGGCGGCGATTACGACAAATACATAGAAAAGGTGAAAAATGCCGCCAGATTCGGCGTCAGTCACGTTATCATCTACGAAAATCAGCCCATTTACGCAGTATATCACAGCGTTTCCACAGGGGATACCAACTCCGCCCTGTATGTGTGGGGAATAGACCTGCCATACCTTGTAAGCGTGCCAAGCCCTCCGGACAAGGAGTATCATAACTACCTCTGCACCAACGAAATGACCACCGAAAGCGTAAGAGCCGCTCTGCTCCGTTACAGCCGTGACATTGCAATGCCTATCGACTATTCGGAGTGGTTTACCGAAAACAATACCAACGAAAAGGGCTATGTAATTTCCGTAAAGGTGGGGGACAAAACCCTGTCGGGAGGCGAGGTATGGCGGATTTTCGGCCTGCGCTCAACGGCGTTTTCCGTTTCCTTTAACGGAAACGTGTTTACCTTTACCACCAAAGGCTACGGTCACGGGGCGGGAATGAGCCAGTACGGCGCAAACGAAATGGCAAGGAGCGGAAAGGACTGGGAGGAGATTCTGCGGTATTATTACACAGGGGTGAAGATTATCTGAGGGGCTGCTCGCCCCTTTTGGATTTACCCTCGCTATGGGCGGAAAGGGGTTGCC
>CAMDZU010000247.1 GCA_945910715.1 uncultured Clostridia bacterium | reverse complement strand
TGTTCCTGCGAAAGTGCGTCGTTTTCCTTTTTCAGCGCCGCCTCCTCGATTTCGTGCTGCATTATCTTTCTTGACAGCTCGTCAAGCTCGGTAGGCATTGACTCCATTTCCGTCTTGATAAGAGCGCAGGCCTCGTCCACAAGGTCTATTGCCTTATCGGGCAGGAAACGGTCGGAAATATATCTGTTTGAAAGGGTTGCGGCAGCAATAAGCGCCTGGTCCTGAATTTTAACGCCGTGGAATACCTCGTAGCGTTCCTTTAAGCCACGGAGAATGGAAATTGTGTCCTCCACATTGGGCTCTTCAACCATTACAGGCTGGAAACGTCTTTCAAGAGCAGCGTCCTTTTCAATATACTGGCGGTACTCGTTGAGAGTTGTTGCGCCGATACAATGGAGCTCGCCTCTTGCAAGCATTGGCTTCAGGATATTGCCTGCGTCCATTGCACCGTCAGTCTTGCCTGCCCCTACAATCAAGTGCAGCTCATCAATGAACAGGATAATCTTGCCCTCGCTCTTTTTGATTTCCTGAAGAACTGCCTTTAAACGCTCCTCAAATTCGCCTCTGTATTTTGCGCCTGCTACAAGAGCGCCCATATCAAGGCTGAAAAGCTGACGATCCTTTAAGTTGTTGGGCACATCTCCCCTGACGATACGGAGAGCAAGACCCTCTGCAATTGCGGTTTTACCAACGCCCGGCTCGCCGATAAGAACGGGGTTGTTCTTGCTTTTACGGGAAAGAATACGGATAACATTTCTTATCTCGCTGTCACGTCCGATAACAGGGTCAAGCTTGTTCTGTCTTGCAAGCTCCACAAGGTCCTGACCGTACTTTTTAAGCACATCGTAAGTTCCTTCGGGATTGTCGGAGGTAACCCGTGTGTTGCCCCTTACAGTCTGAAGCACCGACATAAACCTGTTCTTGTCAATGCCGTACTGCTTGAAAATTTCCTTTACCTTGCCTGCCGCCTTGTCCAGCAGTCCCATAAACAAATGCTCAACGGAAACAAACTCGTCCTTCATACGCTTTGCACATTCCTCTGCGTCTGAAAGCGCCATATCAACGTCATGTGAAACATAGACCTGATTCGGGTCTCTGCCCGAGCCTGTTACCTTCGGAATACCGTTTATAGCCTGCTCTGCCGCCTGCAATACAAGATTTGCGTCAGCGCCCATTTTTGACAGAAGCTGGGGTATAAGCCCCTCCTCCTGTTCAAGAAGAGCGGTCAGCAAATGCTCCTGCTCAATCTGCTGATTGCTGTTGGAGATTGCAATGCTTTGTGCGTTCTGGATTGCTTCAAGGGATTTTTGCGTAAGCTTGTTGGTGTTCATATAATCACATCCTTTTGGATAATTTACTGATTATGCCGACTTCCCTTTACGGGGAAATCAGCATTATATTAAGACAATACCCTTTCGGAGATATTGTTCGTAAGCCTCTTTTGCCTTTAATGCCGCCTGTTGTTCATTGTCAAGATTTGCGAAATACACCTTTAATATGTCGTCGAACATCCGGATATATTCGCCAATGGCTCTGCCGATTTCCTCGGTGCTGCTCTGTTCGTGCTGAGGAGGAAGTCTGAACGTTCTGATAAATCTGCCGTTTTCAATGCGGTAGGTTATTCCCTCGGGGAAATACCCGATAATGTATGTGTTTTCAAGGCTTGCCCAAAGCTTCAGAAATGAGGTCAGATCCGCTTTAAGCTGTTCGGACGAGGTTCTGAAGGATACCTTAAGCTGTCCTATGGTTTTCTGTGGGTTTCGGTGAAGCTCAAGGCTGTATCTTATGGTGGGCTTATATTTGTATTTCAGAGCGGAACGTATGGACATCATGGCGTCGCTTGCCTGCTCCTGAATCTGAAAGCTTTCGTCGTCCATAAGCTGTTCAATGCTTTTGAAAATGCTGTTCATTCGCTTTTCGGGAGTTATATATGCAACCTTTTCCGCCAAAATCTGATTTATTAGATTAGAGCGGCTGGTGTTCATTGCGTAAGCCATACGGTCAATCTGTTCAACCACATCGTCCATCAGCACAAGACTGTAAACGCTTTTGCTCATTTTCATGCTCCTTTCCTTTTACTGTGATTACATTATAGCACGGTGTTAATAACTTGTCAACGATTTTATATAATTTTATTGACGTTTTATTAAAGTTTATGCAAAATATACAAAAAATAAAACGCCTATGACTTAATCATAAGCGTTTTTGTATGTAATACTGAATTGGTATTACCAATATTTTTCTCTGACTCTTGCGTACTCCTGAACCTCGTCCTCAAAGGCCTGTGTTGAGTTTTCAACAAGCTCAGACTTGACTGTATCGGTTTCAGTTTCCGGAACCTCGGATTTGTTCTTGCTTCTGTAAACCAGCTTAAGCAGAATCGGGGTTACAATTGTGGTTGCAACCACCATAATTACAACAGGTCCGAAAAGAGTGGGATTCATCAGTCCAACAGCTGCGCCCTTGCTTGCCACAATTAGCGCAACCTCGCCTCTTGAAACCATTCCCACGCCTACACGAAGGCAGTCCTTGTTCTTGAAGCCGCAGATTTTTGCGCCAAGACCGCAGCCTACAATTTTTGAAATAACCGCAAATACAGTAAGCGCAACCGTGAAAATAATTATGCTTGTGCTCATTGACGGAAGCACAACCTTTAGTCCTATGCTTGCAAAGAAAATCGGCGAAAGCAGTAGGTAGGACAGGGTTTCAAACTTGGCGGCAATGTACTTTGTGCGCTGTGTGTTCGAAATAAGCATACCTGCAATAAACGCGCCCGTAATATCCGCAACTCCGAAAAACTGCTCCGCAACAAAGGACATAAGCAGACAGATTACAAAGGCGATTATAGTGTATCTTCTGAGGTCTGCCTTATCGTTGGTAGTCCACTTTTTGTAGCCCCAATGTACAATAAAGCCAACACCGATAGCAAACGCAAAGAATGCAACAATTTTAACCAGTACAACCCATATTTCCACTTCGGGGTCGGCAAGGGAGGTAACAACAGTCAGGGCGATAATGCCCAGAATATCGTCAATAAGCGCCGCTCCTAAGATTGCGTTGCCTGATTTTGTTGAAAGCCTGCCAAGCTCTTTAAGCGTTTCGACTGTAATACTTACAGAGGTTGCCGTAAGGATAATTCCGATAAAAATGTTCTGCAAAAAC
>CAMDZU010000246.1 GCA_945910715.1 uncultured Clostridia bacterium | reverse complement strand
ACTATCTGAATCCTCATAAGCTGAATTACGCAGAGAAAGGACAGTACAACAATTATGGCAACAAGCACCATTGTTCTTATAATGCCTGAAATCTTGGACATGAAAGCCTCCTATACCTTAACCTTGACTTCTTCCTCTTCCTTGTCTTCAACCGCTTCGTTAAGCTCTCTCGTTTCTTTTTCGCCGAATTTCCTTGCAATAAGCTTTATAAGATAATAAACCGCAGGGGACAATACCACCGTTGAAATCATTGACGGCAGTATAAAGCCTGTCAGCACGATTTCCGAATTTGGCTTATCCCATATCATATAGTTGAAAAGATAGTCCATAAAGCCGATTACAGTGCAGCTTACAGCGCACAGCCACAGCTGGTTTACAACGTTTGCCCTTATGAGATTGGCAACCAGCAGGCTCGCTCCCAGAGCGCAGGGCATAAGCCACACGCTTGTGAAGCCGAACAGCATTCCTGCCGCAATGTCAAGCATAAAGCCGCAGAACACGGCAAAAACGGAGCTGCTGAACTCACGCTCGAACATTGCAACGGAGATTGCAAGGGGTATTATCAGCCTCGGCTGCCATGTTTTAAAAGCGCCGCTGCTCATTATCATATAGAAAAAAAGCAATACCAAAGCATAGAAAAACCAGCGCAGGAAAATCCGCAGCTTGGCTTTTCTTGTAAGTGCTTTGGCAGTGTTGATTTTATATTTCATACTTCTGACCTTTTCCCGGGAAATTATTCTGTTTCTACTCCCTGTCCTTCAAAGTCGGTTATAACAAATACGCTTGTGATTTTGAAAACGTCCTCCGCAGGCTCGATTACCGCATGGACGGAAAGCCCGTTTTCGTCGTCGTAAACCTCTGTAACTGTGCCTATTATAAGGCTTTCGGGGAAAACAACGCTGCCCGATGTTACCACAACGTCCCCCTCTTTTATATTGCTTTCCTTTGAGATATAGCTCATAAGGCATTTTCCGTCGGCAGAATACTTTATATCGTTTTCGATTACGCCTACAACGTGGTCAGAGGCTGTTATTGCGCCTATTTCAATGTCAGTGGAAAGAATTGTTGTTACCTTTGCGTAGCTCGGAGCAATTTCGCTTATTCTTCCCACAAGTCCCACTGCGGTAAACACAGGGTCGTAAAGCTCCAGTCCGTCGTTTGAGCCTCGGTTTATGGTAAAGCCGCCGAAAATATCGCTTGAATTTCTCGCAATAATCGAGCAGGGAGCGGACCAGCGGAAATCGCTGTGCTCCTCGGCAATGCCCAGTATTTTCCGGAGCTCTTCGTTTTCCTCGTCGGTCTTTTCCTTGTCCATTATCTGCTGATACATTTCGGAAAGTTGCTGACGGAGAATTTCGTTTTCCTGACGGTATTTATCGGCGTTGACGAACTTGTCTATTGTGCCCTGTACCCAGTCGGAAACGGCTGTTGCGGCTGTGGCGAAGGGTTGTGTGATTGTGGTGAGTATTGCCTCGGGAATGGAGGCTGCGCCACCCGAAACCGCCGCATAAATCATAAAGCCGAATAAAAGCGCAAAAATGCACACGAGCACCTTGAACTTGCCGCTGTAGAAAAATTCTCTCATTTCTGCGCCCCTTTCTATCAGTTACGGGCGGATAAAAACCCGCCCGCAAGTTTTTGATGCAATGTCTGAAGGATACTGCCTTAATAGCTCCTTGAATCGTCGTCTGTCAGCACGTCAACCAGCTTGTCAATATTTTCAAGCACCTTTCCCGTACCGTCTGCAACACAGTCAAGAGGTCTTTCCGCAATTTTTACGGGCATACCCGTTTCGGCGTTGATAAGCAGGTCAAGACCCTTAAGCAAAGCGCCGCCGCCTGCAAGCATAATGCCCTGGTCGATAATGTCCGCTGCAAGCTCAGGTGGAGTCTTTTCAAGGGTTGTCTTTACCGCCTCAACCACCTGACTTAATGGCTCGGAAAGAGCCTCTCTGATTTCCTCGCTGGTGATTGTGATATTTTCGGGCAGACCGTTGAGCAGGTTTCTGCCCTTGATGTCCATTACAGGCTCGTTGTCCGAATACTTGTAGGCAGAGCCGATGGCGATCTTGATGTTTTCCGCTGTTCTTTCACCGATAAGCAGGTTGTACTTTTTCTTGATGTAGTTGATAATGGAGGAATCGAAAACGTCGCCCGCAACTCTTACGGAGCGTGATGTAACGATACCGCCGAGAGAAATAACGGCAACCTCGCTTGTACCGCCGCCGATGTCAACTATCATTGAGCCTGTGGGCTCTGCAACGGGAAGACCTGCGCCTATTGCGGCAGCCATTGGCTCCTCGATAATGGAAACACGCTTTGCGCCTGCATTCTGGGTAGCTTCCTTTACTGCTCGTCTTTCAACGGCGGTAACCCCCGACGGAATACAGATAATTACTCTTGCTTTAACGAAAGCTCTGTTTTTGAGGGCTTTCTTGATAAATTCCTGAAGCATGCTTGTTGTCATGTCAAAGTCGGCGATAACGCCGTCCTTAAGCGGTCTTACCGCAACGATTGAGCCTGGAGTACGGCCGATTACGTCCTTTGCCTCCTGACCTACATATCTTACGCTGTCGTGCTTTACGTCAACGGCAACTACGCTTGGTTCTCTTATAATAATGCCCTTGCCTCTCATATATACAAGGGTGTTTGCCGTGCCTAAATCTATGCCTATGTCCTTTGAAAACATTGGTGCTCCTCCTGTTTTTTCTGCAATATCAGTCACTCTTTATTATAACACGATTTTTTTGCGGTTACAACCACGATTTGCGGAAAAAATACAATATAAATAAAAGTTTTTTTAGGAATTCTGACGAACAGGACTTATTTTGATGCAATTCCCGTTGAGCCGAAGCCGCCCTGACCTCTTTCGGTGCCGCTTAGCTCGCTGTCCTCGGTGTAGCTGCACATATCAACGGGAAGAATTACAATCTGTGCGATTCTGTCGCCGTCGTTTATGGTATATGCTTCTGTACCGTGGTTTATTATTGCAATTTTTACCTCTCCTCTGTAATCAGAGTCGATAACCCCCACACAGTTTGAAAGAGAAACGCCGAATTTGCTCGCAACGGAGCTTCTCGGGAAAACAAAGCCGCCGTAACCCATTGGAATTTCAACCGCCAGTCCCGTAGGCACAAGCAGTCTTTCATCCGGCTTTATAACAATGCTTTCCTCTATGCAGGCGCAAAGGTCGGCT
>CAMDZU010000245.1 GCA_945910715.1 uncultured Clostridia bacterium | reverse complement strand
ATCTTAAAAGCACTGTACGGACGGTGCATGACTGCCGCGTTGAGCGACACGGTGACATTGTTGACTTTTATGTAAGCGGCGACGGATTTCTGCACAATATGGTGCGTATTATTATAGGGACGCTGATTTTTATGAACGAGGGCAAGCGCACCGAACAGGACGTGCTTGAAGCCCTTGAAACGGGAAACAGGGAAAAGGCGGGAAAAACTCTTTCTCCCTGCGGATTGTACCTGAATAAAGTTTATTACTGAGCAGGGGGGTTGGTTTTGGCAAAAAGCAGAAAAAAGGCGGTGGAAACAAAAAAATCGCCTAACGATATTATAGCGTACAGAAAAAAGCGAAAGCAGAGAAACAATATAATCAAGCTTCTTTCCATAGGTCTTGTTTTAGTGGGAATTGCCCTTATCTGGACAAATGCGGGAACGATTTTCGAGCCGCTCAGAGGTATTGCCTCCAAAATCGATACCCGTACCACCGAGGACGTTGGCTTTCCCGTAAATCTTCCGGGAAGCGCCTCCTATTCCTTTGCGGATTTCGGTGACAATTTCCTGCTGCTGACCGATACATATTTATATACATACACAACGGGAGGCGGACAGATTTACGCCCTTAAGCACGGCTACACAAACGCTGTTCAGAGGGCTAACGATAAGCGGATTCTGCTGTACGACAAAAGCTCCTACGATTTTTCGCTGTACAACAGAACGAGCCGTATTTACGACCAGACCGTTGACGACAAAATCGTTTACGGAGCGTTAAGCTCGGGGGACCTATGCGCAATTGTCACCACCTCGCCAAAGTATTCAAATCTTGTCAAGGTGTTCGACGGCAGCGGAAACTGGAAATACACAAGAAAATTCGTTGACGAAAACGTAATGCAGGTTGAATTTACAGAGGACGAAAAAAGCATTATTGTAACTACAATCGGTGTTCAGAGCGGCGACATTGTCTGCAACGTGTATAAATTCAGCATTGACGGCAGCGAATCAGAGGTGTGGAAATACTCCCTTGTGAGCAACAGTATCCCCTGCGCAATTGATGCAAAAGGCAAGAATATCACCGTTTTGTGCGACAATATCTGCTTTACGCTGAACGAAAGCGACGGCTCTCTTATGGGCAGCTACGCTTTTTCGGGCACGCTGATTTGTCCAGTACTTGAAGAAAGCTTTACCGCAATCCTTGTCAACAACATTTCCACCAGCAGCACAGTACTGCTTACCCTTGACGATGAAATGAACGTTATGGGAAGCATTTCCGTGCCGTCAAATACGGTTGACATTGTGGCGGACGGAAGCGTCGTTTACGCTCTTGAGGGGGAGGACGCAGTAAGCTATGACCGTAATCTCAACGAAACGGGCAGAGTAAAATTAAAAGAAGAATATTCCGCTTTCTTAAAAATAGGCGGTGACTACTATCTTCTCGGCTATGATAAGGTAGAAAAAGAAAGGGTAGGCTAATGGGAACACAATTTTTTTGGGCATACGACATACTTTTTGCAGCAGTAGTAATCGGCATTGTTTTCAAATGCTGGAAAAAAGGCTTCGTGGCAACGCTGCTTGGCTTTATTTCGATTTTCGTGGCGTTTATCGGAGCTTTATGGCTAAGCGACGGTCTTTCCTCATGGGTTTATTCGTCCTTTATAGAAGCTCCCGTTGAACAGCAGATAAATCAGCAGGTAACGCCATATCTCAGCGACAACCTGATTACCGGTTTACAGTCGGTGGATACAAGCAAAATCAAGGTAAACGGCAAATCCCTTGATGAGCTTAATCTTACTCCCGATTCTGCGGGAAAGGCTACCCTTGACCTTTCAAAGGTTGACTTTTCAAGCACGGGAATAGGCAGCGTTGATTTAAGCGCATTCGGCTTTAACAGCGACCTTGATTTGTCCGCAGTCAAAATCGGAACAGTTCAGTTTACACAGTCCGAGCTTGAAAACAACGACCTTGGCGAGCTGATTTTCTCAAAGGCGCTTGCTTCAACTTCTCTGAACAGCTCTGTTTATGAATTGTTTGAAAATATAGCGAATTCATTTTCCGAGGCTCTCCCCGGAATAATGGGACAGTTCTCCGACCTGGTTTCAAGCGGCGACAGCACAGCGCTTTCCGATGTTGCTCTTGCCCTATTGAACGTCAATACCGACGTTGGTTCGTCAATAACCGACAGTATTGTAAAGCCTGTTGTAATGATTCCGATAAGAACGTTGATTTTTAGTTTGCTTTTTGCTATAATAATGGTTGTGCTGGGCATTGTTATCAGGGTGACAAAGATTATTAACAAAATTCCCCTTGTTGGCGCAGTGAACGGCTTTCTGGGCGGCATACTGGGCGTTGCGGAGGCATGTATTTCCGTCTGCCTTATCTGCATTGTCGTACAGGTGATTATTGCTCTTACGGGCAACGAGTTAATTTTCCTTAACACAATGACAATAGAGAAAACTTATGTGTTCAGGTATTTCTACAATTTTCAATTTCTTGATTTTTTAAAGTAAGATAGAACAAAGAAAAGGAGCTGATACAAATATGATGATGTGCGCAAGATGCAAGAAAAGACCGGCCGTTGTTTTCATCACCACAATGCAGGGTGAGGAAAAGCATAATGAAGGACTTGGTCTTGTCTGTGCAAAGGAGCTTGGCGTACCGCAGGTTAACGACTATTTAAAGCAGATGGGAATCAGTGACGAGGATTTCGAGGAAAGCTACAAGGCTATTTTCGGCGACGATGAAATAAATCCCGACGAGGACAACGACGACGTTGACGGATTTATGCCGGGCGGAGCAGGCACTGTGCCCCAGTTTTTGCAGAGCCTGTTCGGCGGTGAAAAATCCGACAGCGAAAAGTCAAAATCCGACAGCACAGGGGAAACAAAGAAAAAGGACAAAAAGAAAAAGGAAGATAAAAAGCACAAGTTCCTTGATACCTTCTGCACAAATCTTACCGAAAAGGCAAGACAGGGCAAGCTTGACCGAATAATCGGCCGTGACAAAGAAATATACCGTGTTACACAGATTCTTTCACGCAGAACAAAGAACAATCCCTGTCTTATAGGCGAGCCGGGCGTAGGTAAAACCGCAATTGCCGAAGGAATCGCTCAGAAGCTGGTTTCGGGGGACGTTCCCTTCAGACTTCAGAATAAGGAACTGTACCTGCTGGATCTGACTGCTCTTGTTGCGGGAACGCAGTTCAGAGGACAGTTT
>CAMDZU010000244.1 GCA_945910715.1 uncultured Clostridia bacterium | reverse complement strand
CCGTTGTCGGTTTCGTTGGTGTACATTACAAAGCTTGCGTCAACTCCCGTAATTCCGAGCAGCTCGTCCGCCGCCTGAGGAGCGATTGTCCGCATATCGGCACTGATTATGTCGGTTGAGGCAATAGCGCATTTTCTGTAAATTTCAGCGGAGGCAACAAGGTTGACCTTCTGCTTGTAGTTGTCGATAGAGTTGGAGAAAAGCTCCTTCACGTTGATTGTATCTGCGCCCAGCTTTCGCAGGAAAGCCGCCGCTTCAAAGGTTCTTACGCCGGTTTTTATGGCGAAATTCTTTGTATCAAGCATTATTCCCGCAAGGAGAGCTTCCGCCTGCAAAGCGGTAATTTTGCCTGCCGCGCCGAAATACTGGAGAATTTCCGTTACCATTTCCGAAGCGGAGGAGGCATAAGGCTCGTGGTGGAAAATAAGTGCGTTGTCAATATGGTTGACCATTTTTCTGTGATGGTCGATAACAACCACTTTATGCGCATTGGAATAAAGCTGACCGTCCTCAACCATAAGTGGATTGTGGGTATCAACGATAATCAGCAGCGAGTTTTCGCTCATTTCCGTCCGTGCCTGCTGTGGGGAGATAAACAGCCGTGCGTCCTTTTCGGTTTCGCCCCCCGAAACACGCTCTATAAGCTGTTTGCCGAGGGAAGCAAGCTTGTCAATTACAACGTGAGCAGGCTTGCCTAAATTTCTTATGCCGCAGGCAAGACCTACAGCAGAGCCGATACTGTCAAGGTCGCTGAATCTGTGACCCATTATGTAAACGCTGTCGCAGGATTCAACAAGCTCGATAAGCGAGTTGGCGATAATTCGTGTTTTTACCTTGTTTTTACGCTCAACGCCCTTTGAAACGCCGCCGTAAAACTCAAAGCCGTTGTTGGTTTTGATAGCCGCCTGGTCGCCGCCTCGTCCCTGAGCCATATCCAGAGCCTGCTTTGCAAACTGCTCGCTTTCGGAAATGGTAGCGCCCGTTGTGCCTATACCGATTGAAAGGGTAACGTTAATTCTGTCCGTTACAGCAATTTCTCGTGCCATATCAAGAATTTTCACCTTGCCCTCAATCATCTGCTCAACGTGCTGCTGTTCAAGCACCGCCCAGAATTTGTCACGGCCGTCCTTGCGGAGAATGCCTGTTGTGCCGCTCATAAAGTCCTCAAGCAGCTTGTCTATCTGTACCGTGACGTGAGCCTTTTCACTTTCCGTATTGTTGCCGAAAAGCTCGTCAAAGCTGTCTATCATTATTATCATTACAACGGGGTGAGTGAGCCTTTTCTCTATTTCAAGGGTTTTGAGCCTTGTGATGTCACGGAAGTAAATCAGATAAATGTCCTGTGCGTCCTCTTCCTTTGGTATAGAGGCGTAAATGCGGTAATGCTTTTTCTTGTACATTATCTCAACGCCGTCGGGATTTATAAGCTTATCAAGGGATTCCGAGGTGATTTTGTCGATAGGAGTGCCGAAAACGCTTTCTTCGGGAAATTCCTTTTCAAAGTTTTCGTTGAACCAGACCAGCTTGCGCTGTGTGTCCATTATTGCAACGCCGAGAGGAAAGCTGTACAGCGAAACACGGTCGGTTTTGTCGATCTCTTCGTCAATTCTTGCGAAATACTAGAAGGGCCTTCGTTGGACCTGAATAAGCTTTCCAACGGCAAAGCCTGCTGCAAGAACGACAAAGGGTGCAATAAGCCAGAAAACCTGAGGCGAAACGGTATAGATGTATCCCGAAAGGCAGAGTATGGCTACAACCAGAGCCATTATGGACAAAACAAGACCGCCGTCCCGATAAAAGTTTTTCACAGCAAATTACACCACCTTTTGGTTAAATTTCCATTATTATAGGCAAAATCATTGGATTTCGCTTGGTTTTTGAGAAGATAAAGCTGCTTAGCTCGTCCTTCATTGAGGTTTTGAGCGTGCCCCATTCACGGACGTTCTTTTCAAGATTGCGCTGGATAACCTTTTTCATAAGGGCCCTTGCGTCGTCAATAAGCTTTTCCGATTCACGGACATACACAAAGCCTCTTGAAACAATGTCGGGACCTGCCATAATAGTGCCTGTTTCCTTGTTTACCGTAGTGACAACTATCATCAAGCCGTCCTCGGCAAGATGCTTTCTGTCACGGAGAACAACGCTGCCCACGTCGCCAACGCCAAGTCCGTCCACAAGAACACGGCCCGACGGAACAGAGCCCGATACCTTCATATCAACGCTGTCCGTTTCAAGAACCTGTCCGACTCCCGAAATGAAAATATTTTCCTCGGGAATACCCATTTTAAGGGCTAAATCGGCGTGCTTTCTCATATGCTTGTACTCGCCGTGAATAGGGATAAAGAACTTAGGCTTGGTAAGAGAAAGCATCATTTTTAGTTCCTCCTGACAAGCGTGTCCCGAAACGTGCACGTCGTACATTGCCTCATAGACAACCTCTGCGCCCGAGCGCATAAGCTCGTTTACAACGTTGCCCACCAGCTTTTCATTGCCGGGGATAGGAGTTGCTGAAATTATGATAAGGTCCTGCGGAGTGATCGCAACCTGTCTGTGCTCCCCTGAAGCCATTCTTGAAAGAGCGGACAAGGGCTCGCCCTGACTGCCTGTTGTGACGATTACCACTTCCTCGGGAGGAAAGCTGTTTACCTTGTCAATGTCGATAAGCATTCCCGCAGGCACTTTTATATAGTTCAGCTCGATTGCCTTTGCCATAACGTTAAGCATACTCCTGCCCGAAACGGCGATTTTTCTGCCCTGCGTTGCGGCAACGTCAACTATCTGCTGTATTCTGTGGATATTGCTGGAGAAGGTAGCGACAATAATCCGTCTGCCCTCTGCGTTGTTGAAAATGTTCTTGAAGCTTGCGCCAACGGTGCGCTCGGACATTGTATAGCCGGGACGGGTTGCGTTTGTGCTTTCGGATAAAAGAGCAAGTACACCCTTGTTGCCAAGCTCGCCGAAACGTGCAAGGTCGATAATTCCGCCCTCTATTGGAGTATAGTCAACCTTGAAGTCCCCCGTGTGGATAATTGTTCCCGCAGGGGTAAAAATTGCAAAGCCGCAGGCGTCCGGGATAGAGTGGTTAACTCTGATAAATTCCACCGCCATACAGCCAAGCTTGACGGTTTCTCTCGGGTTTACAACATTAAGCTTGCACTGGCTCAGAATGCCGTGTTCCTTTAATTTTCCCTCCACAAGTCCCAGCGTAAGGCGAGTGCCGTAAACGGGA
>CAMDZU010000243.1 GCA_945910715.1 uncultured Clostridia bacterium | reverse complement strand
AGTCGATACAGAAAAACTCATCCGCTCCCCTGTTCACCATTTTACGGTATATTGCAATATCGTCCGCACCTAAGGGCGCACCGCATTTTTTGCAGGTTTTGTAATTGCTCATTACTTTGCCTTAACTACCCTGCCTCTTAAAACAACGCAGTCGTGAGGCTCGATTTCGGTAACAAAGCGCTCTGTGAAGGTGCCAAGCTCCTTATGCTCCCAGCAGTCGTACATTGAAAGACCTCTGCCTGCCGCAGCGGATAAGCCTATATCCCAGAACTGGAGGGACATTTCGCTTCTCTTGTCGCTGAAGTTGAACATTGCAATTCCGTAATCGCCGTTGGATAAGGGCTTTACAAAAGCCATAACGTTTTCGGGATTGTTCCATTGTCTGATACAGTAGGGTCCTCTGCACTCAATGTCCTGATTAAGTGCGATAACGTCCTTGTTGGTGAGGATTTTCTTTGTTTCCTCGGTCATATTCCTGATGTCGCAGCCAATCATCAGCGGCGAATTCATAATCGCCCACATTGAGAAATGGGACTTGTATTCGGTGTCGGTGCAGCCGCCTACGGACTTGATGAACTCGTTGTTGCTGCCGCCGTGCATACCTACTACCAGCATATCAATGTCGTTGTGGCAGAAAGGTCCTGCGTAACATTCCTTGTCAAGCTGTGAAAGGCAAAGGGTCTTGATTGATTCCCAGCTGTCCTGAATATCGCCCGTTGAACGGTACATCTGAGCGCCCGACTGCTTTATCCAGTTGTACACATTGTCGCAGCCCCAGTTGCAGGCGGAGAAAAGAATATCCCGTCCGCAGTTTCTCAGGGCGGCGCCCATTCTCTTGTAGAGAACCTCTCCCGGAATCTGCACAGGCTTATAGCAGTAGTCGTACTTTAGGAAATCCACGCCCCAGCTTGCAAAGGTTTCAGCGTCCTGAAATTCGTGCTCAAAGCTGCCCGGGTGACCTGAACAGGTGTGGGTTCCTGCACAGGAATACATACCGAACTTAAGTCCCTTTGAGTGAACATAGTCTGCAACCGCTTTCATTCCGTTGGGGAATTTGTTATGGTCGGGAACAAGGTTTCCCTTTTTGTCACGGGCTTTCTCGCTCCAGCAGTCGTCAATTACAACATATTCATAGCCTGCGTCCTTAAGTCCGTTTTCAACAATTGCGTCTGCGGCCTCCTTGATAAGCTCCTCGCTGATGTTCCAGGTAAAGGTATTCCATGAATTCCAGCCCATTGGCGGTGTAAGTCCAAGGGGCTTCTTTGTTTTTGTACTCATATTTAGTTATCCTTTCGGTTGAATTTATAATGTAAATATACCATATTTCCCCGCCCGTTTCAATACTTTTCTCCAAAAAAACGACCCCGACAAACGAAGATTTTATCGGGGTTTGTTAAGTTATCAGGTTATTACTTTGCCTTCTTCATTTCAATTGAGAAAATAACTACTGAGGAGATTGCCGTAAATATGTAGCCGATAATCAGGTCGTAAGTAAGATTGTCAGAAATTTCGGGATCGGTTAAAAATACGGGTACCCATTCAAGGGTTTCAAAAAAGCCGATTCCCGTACCGTAGGAATCGTTTATGGACTGCATAATAAACAAGGTCATGGAGCTTATTTCAGCAAGGAAAACCATTCCTGCAATAACGATAATGCAGACAAAAATGCTGACTGCGTTAAAGCCGCCGCCGCTGAATTTCTTGTAGCCGAGAACCGTAAAGAACGAAACCGCAAGTCCACCGAGATACGAAATATAGCCCAGCTGACTTATCAAAAGCCAGATAAGACCGCCGATAATCGAGAACAATACCGCCCCGATAAAGCCCAGCCCCACATTGTTTTTCACAGGCTTCACAGGCTCAAAAACAAGGTTGGGGGAAACATTGCCGAAGCCGTCCTGCTGTGGGAAAGGCGGCGGAGGGGGAGTTTGTCCAAAGGGCGGAGGGGTTTGTGCGCCCATATTCTGTGCAGGCTGACCGTAAGGCGGAGGGGTCTGTGCGCCGAAATCCTGCGCCTGCTGACCGTAGGGCGGAGGTGTCTGTGCGCTGAAATCCTGCACAGGCTGGCTGTAGGGCGGAGGTGTCTGTGCGCCAAAATCCTGCGGAACAGCGGAATTACGGGTCGAAGCAGCCCCCGCAAAAGCAGGCTGACCGCTTTTCTTTTCGTGCATACACTTTGTACAAAGCTGGAAAACCGCCGTTCCGTCGTCGTATAGTCCAAGTCCGTCCTCGCCGCCGCATAAGGCACAGCCGCTTTCATAGCCGTTCATTGAGAAAAACATTGTCAGCTCCTCCGCAAAGGCTTTGAGCGACTTTCCGTTCTGCTCGGAACTGTCGCTTTTTCCCATTACGGCAAGCATAGTGTTGTCCGAATAGCGCCAGCCGATAATCCCGTTTGCAGTGCCGTTTCTGTACCCGTTCATAAAGCTGTCAAGGTTTTCGGGCAGTGAAATTTCGCTTGCTTTCACCCAGCAGTAAATACTGTAGGAGCTGTTGTCTGCGGCTTCCTTAACAGCAATATTGTAGCCTCTTTCCGTGCCGCTTAATGTATCTGTCTGTTCGTTGTAGCTTAAACCTGTGTATAAAGCTAAAGAGCCTAAATCCTTTTCCATACTTCCTCCCAATAATTCGTTATTTTTATTTTAAAGCATAAACAAATATAAGTCAATATATAATTGCTTTTTTGTGCATATTTCATTGACAATTTTATACTTATCCTATATAATAAAGTTGTTGATTTGGATAAATTGACAATATTTCTTACATTGTCCTATGTGTAATTTATGGAGGATAAACGATATTGAAAAATATAATCAGCTTCAGCGCTCCCGGTGATTTCAGCAAGTGGGAGCAGCAATGTCTGCCAATCGGAAACGCCTATATGGGAGCAAGCCTTTTCGGCGGCATTGCACAGGAAAAAATCGTACTCAACGAGAAAACCCTGTGGACGGGCGGTCCTGCGGAAAATGCCGAATACAACGGCGGAAACAAGGCTGACAGCTATAAATACGTCAGACAGGTGCAGCAGCTTCTTCACGATAACAGATACGAGGAAGCACTGGAGCTTTTGCCATATTTAACAGGAGATTGCCACCGCTTCGGAGCATATCAGCTTTTGTGCAATGCAATGCTGACCTTTTCCAATATTGACGAAACCAAAGCGGAAAATTACAGCCGTCAGCTTGATATGAACAACAGCCTTTACACCTGCTCTTTCAGTTATCAGGGTGCG
>CAMDZU010000242.1 GCA_945910715.1 uncultured Clostridia bacterium | reverse complement strand
AGGATGGGCTGCGAGGTGCTTGTGCATTACCTTGACACAAAAGAAAACGAAGTGCAGCTTGCAAAACGGCTGTACAACGAGATAAAGCCATTGGGGATAATTTTCCTCGGCGGCAGTATCAAAAACTTTGAGCAGGATTTCGACCTGACAATCCCCTGCGTTCTCAGTACCACATCGGCAATGGGAACAGAGTTCAGAAACCTTTCCAGCGTTTCCGTTGACGATACGGACGCAGGAAAGCAGGCGGTTGAGCACCTGCTCAAAAACGGGCATAAGTCAATAGGCATTATCGGCGGCGACATCACCACCTACTGCGCTACACAGCAGCGATTTCAAGGAGCGGTAAAGGCAATGAGCGACAAGGGAATTGCCTTTGACAACAGCTGCTACGAGTACAGCAGGTTTACCCTTAATTCCGCTTATGAAGCGGCAAAAAAGCTTCTTGACCGTAAAAAGAATATAACCGCATTATTCGCCATGTCGGACACAATGGCAATCGGAGCCTGCAAAGCGATAACCGATATGGGGCTTAACGTGCCTGATGATATTTCGGTAATCGGCTTTGACGGAATAGATATGGCGGCGTTTTACAATCCCGAGATAACCACCTTTAAGCAGCCCGTTGCGGAAATTGCGGAGGAAACGGCAGAGCTGCTGAAAAATATGCTTGAAAACGGCGCAGAAGCAAGGCATATTCTTATGAAAGCGGAAATTATCGAGGGCAAATCAGTTAATAATATCAATAACATATAACCGAAAGGAAACAGCTATGTTAAACAAAGAAAAATTTCTTGAGGAATTCAAAACCAATCTTATGGAGGAATACGGCGTTGAGCCGTCTGCGGCATCTGCTCCGCAGGTACATGACGCACTTTCAAAGGCGGTTATGAATTACATTGCCGCAGACTGGAAGAAATCCAAAAAGGCTCACCGACAGACAAGACGTGCGGCTTATCTTTCAGCCGAATTTCTTGTAGGACGTGCAGTTTACAACAATCTGCTCTGTCTGGGAATTACGGAGGAGGTTGACGAGATACTGGCGCAGTGCGGCTTAAAGCTTGCGGACCTTGAAGAAATAGAGGACGCTGCTTTAGGAAACGGCGGTCTTGGCAGACTGGCAGCCTGCTTCCTCGACAGTGCCGCCGCCCTCAATCTTCCCCTTGACGGCTACGGAATCAGATACAAGTACGGCCTTTTCAAGCAGTCAATCGTTGACGGCTTCCAGCACGAGGAGGCAGACAACTGGACAAAGTACGGCGACCCGTGGAGTAAGAGAATTTCCGCAGATACGGTAACCATAAAGTTCGGCGACCAGACTGTAAACGCCGTTCCCTACGATATGCCCATAATCGGCTACGGCACAAAAAATATCGGCACATTAAGACTGTGGCAGGCTGAGCCTTTGAAGGAATTTGACTTCGGTCTGTTCAACGCACAGAAATATGAGGAGGCGTCTGCGGAACAGCGCAGAGCCGAGGACATTTCCCGTGTGCTTTACCCCAACGATGATACAAGAGAGGGCAAAATTCTCCGCTTGAAGCAGGAGTATTTCTTCTCTGCCGCTTCGGTTTACGATATTGTGAGAAAGCACAAGGAAAACGGTTTCGACCTGCACAGGCTTTACGAAAAGGTAACGATTCAGCTTAACGATACACACCCTGTAATTGCAATCCCCGAGCTTATCCGTATTCTCATTGACGAAAACGGCTTCAGATTTGACGAGGCCCTTGAAATCGCAAAGAAGACTTTCAACTACACCAATCACACAATTATGGCGGAGGCTCTTGAAAAATGGGGCATTGACCTTATTATGGAGGTTCTTCCAAGAATTTACGAGATTATCTTACAGATTAACGAGGCATTTATCGGTGAAATGTACCTGCTCAAAATGGATAAGAAGGACATTTACGATATGAAGATGATTTCCGCAAACGTTGTTCACATGGCTAAAATGGCAATTTACTGCTCAAGCTATGTAAACGGCGTTGCACGAATCCACACGGAAATCCTGAAAAATGACGCTCTTAAGGAATGGTACGCTCTTTATCCCGAAAAGTTCCAGAACAAGACAAACGGCATTACTCCCCGCCGCTGGCTTGCACTTTGCAACAAGGAGCTTTCCGCACTTATTACGGAGCTGCTTCAAGGCGACAGCTGGGTAACAAACCTTGATGAGCTTGACAAGCTGAAATGGTTTGCGGATAACCCCAACGAGCTTAACCGCTTTGCCGAAATCAAGCACGCAAAGAAAGTCCAGCTTGCCGAATATATTAAGGAGCACGAGGGCATTGAAATCAACCCCGACAGCATTTATGACATTCAGATAAAGCGCCTCCACGAATACAAGCGCCAACTGCTTAACGCATTTTCCATTCTCTACATTTATTTCGGAATCAAGGACGGCTCAATCAAGAATTTCCACCCGACAACCTTTATTTTCGGCGCTAAGTCAGCCCCCGGCTACGCAAGAGCAAAGGGCATTATCAAGTACATCAACGAAATTGGCAAGCTTGTAAACAACGACCCCGATACAAGAGATTTAATCAAGGTTGTGTTCGTTCAGAACTACAATGTTTCCTATGCGGAAAAGCTGGTAACAGCCGCAGACGTTTCCGAGCAGATTTCCACCGCAGGCACAGAGGCAAGCGGCACAGGCAATATGAAGCTTATGCTTAACGGTGCTGTTACGCTGGGCACAATGGACGGTGCAAACGTTGAAATCGTTGAAGAAGCAGGAAAGCAGAATGAGTATATTTTCGGCGCTACCGTTGAAGACCTTGAAGAGATTATGAAAATTTACGACCCACGCTATTTCGTTGAAACCAACCCGAAAATCGGCAGAGTTGTGCGCACTCTTATAGACGGCACGGTAAGCGACGGCGGCACAGGCATTTTCAGAGAGCTTTACTTCTCCCTTATGGAAGGCGCTTCGTGGCACAGACCAGACAATTACCACCTTATCGGCGACCTTGAAAGCTATGTTGAGGCAAAGCTTAAGGTGAACGGCGATTACAGCAACAAGCTTGCTTTTGCAAAGAAATGCTGGATGAATATGGCGAGCGCAGGCAAGTTCAGCTCCGACAGAACTATTGCGGATTACGCAAAGGAAATCTGGAAGATTGAGCCTGTAAGCGTTGACTGATAACTTTATAGAGAAAAAATCCTCTCGTGAATTTCACGAGAGGATTTCACTATATAATACTAATTCCTGATCTCCTTATAGACAAAGCTA
>CAMDZU010000241.1 GCA_945910715.1 uncultured Clostridia bacterium | reverse complement strand
TGACGACTACACAATGCCCGAGGCAATAATTTTCCTCGGATCAGTGCCCATTGCGCCCTACGCAACACCCGGCTCTCAGGGCGTACCCGACGGAGTTGCTCCGTTCCTTGCGGAGCACGATACGATTTTACTTATGAACCACGGCGCACTTACGGTAGGAAAGGACATTACACAGGCCTATTACCGTATGGAAACGCTGGAGCATTTCGCAAAGGTAAGTCTTGTAGCAAGACAGCTGGGCGGTGCTAAGGAGCTTTCAAGGGAAAACATAGACGAATGTTGCGAAATCGCAAAGTCCTTCCCGATCAGACACCCGGGCTACAAAAAATATTCTCTTTAAAAAGGACGCATTATGAAAAAAGTATTGGTTTTTGATTTCGGCGCTTCCTCCGCAAGGGCAATGCTTTGCTGCTACAACGGAAAGCGTATTGTTTCGGAAGAAATACACCGTTTCCCCAACAAGCCCATTACCGTGCTTGGCAAGCTTTGCTGGGATATTGACGATCTGTTCAAGGAGGTAAAAAAGGCAATTTCAAAGGCGGGAGAATTTGACGCTGTTTCCGTTGACACATGGGGCGTTGACTTCGCCCTTATGGACAAGACGGGAGAATTTGTGGAAAAGCCTGTTCATTACCGTGACGAGCGCACAAAGGGAATTCCCGAGAAGGTGTGGGAAATAATCGGCGAAAAGGAGCTCTACAAGCGGACAGGCATACAGTTTATGCGGTTCAACACCATTTATCAGCTTTACGCCCTCAAAACGGAAAATCCACAGCTCCTTGACCTTGCGGACCATCTGCTGATGATGCCCGACGTGATATGCCATTATCTTACGGGAGAATTCAAAAACGAATACACCGAGGCAACCACCACCCAGCTTATCAACCCCGTAACAAGGGACTGGGACTGGGAGCTTATAGACAAGCTCGGCTTTCCTCAGAAGCTTTTCGGGGAAATTATTGAAGCAGGGGACGTTTACGGCTACCTGAAGCCCGAATTCTGCGGCAGAGAAGTGCCTGTTATTGCTGCCCCGAGCCACGATACCGCCTCCGCAATTGTGGCAATTCCCGCCGAGGAAAAGGACTTTGCCTTTATAAGCTGCGGAACGTGGACCTTGTTCGGAACGGAGCTTGAAAAGCCCATTCCCACCGAGGAGGCTATGTATTACGGCATTACCAACGAGGGCGGCTATGGCAATACCACCGCTTTCCTGAAAAATATTATGGGAATGTGGCTTATTCAGGAGTGCAAGCGGTATTATCAGGAGCAGGGTGACATTTTCACCTACGACCAGCTTGAGGCCTTTGCAAAATCCGCCGTTTCCATAGGCTCCTACATTAACCCCAACGCAGAGGATTTTGCGGAGCCGGGAAATATGCCCGAAAAAATCCGCAGTTACTGCGAGCGCACGGGACAGACCGTTCCAAAATCCGTGGGACAGACTTTGCGGGTAATTTACGAAAGCCTTTCCCTTGAATTTGCAAGAACGTTAATGGGCATTGAAAAGCTGACGGGCAAAACCTATCCCACCGTCTATATGTTCGGCGGCGGCTCTAAGGACGAGCTTTTGTGCCGCCTTACCGCCAATGCAACAGGCAGAACCGTCTGTGCAGGCCCCAGCGAGGCAACCGCCGAGGGCAACTCCATCAGCGCTCTTATTAAATTAGGAGAAATCCCCGACATTCAGACCGCCCGTTCCATTATGAGAAAAAGCGGCAGCTCAAGGGTTTACGACCCCGCAGACGCAGAAAACAGACAGCAAAAGCTTGATAAATATATGAGTATTGTAATTTAACTTTATTTACTCTATAATTTAAGTAAAAAATAAATTAAAAAATATTTCAAAACCCCTTGACAAGTGCAAAACCACTATGTTATAATAAGGTTGTTGATAAATATTCGGTAAATTTTGCGGTTAAGAGCGACGTCTCTTACCGCTGTAAAGTAAAAAAGTTAATGAAAGAGGTAAACTATGAAAGTAAAAATCATTGGTGAAAAGTCAATCCCCAATCTTCCATGGCAGGACAAGCCCGAGGGATGCAAGGACGTAATCTGGCGTGCTACAAACAACCCCATTATCCCAAGAGATCTGCTCCCCACAAGCAACTCTATCTTCAACAGCGCTGTTGTTCCCTTTAACGGCAAGTTTGCAGGCGTTTTCCGTGTTGACGACAAGGAAAGAAATATGGCTATCCACGCAGGCTTCTCCGACGACGGTATTCACTGGAACATCAACGAAAACAAGGTTGAATGGATTAACGACGACCCCGAAACAGCTGCAGCTAACCCTTGGCAATACGGCTACGACCCACGCTGCGTATGGATTGAGGACAGATACTGGATCACATGGTGCAACGCTTACGGCTGGAAGCCAACAATCGGCGTGGGCTGGACAAAGGATTTCAAGGAATTCCACCAGTGTGAAAACGCATTCCTCCCATTCAACAGAAACGGTGTTCTCTTCCCGAGAAAGATCAACGGCAAGTATGTAATGTTCAGCCGTCCTTCCGACTCAGGCCACACACCTTTCGGCGATATGTATCTGTCACAGTCCCCCGATATGAAGTACTGGGGCGAGCACAGACACGTTATGGCTCCGAACAAGGGCTGGGAGTCCTTAAAGATCGGCGCAGGTCCTATTCCGATTGAAACAAGCGAAGGCTGGCTTGTCTTCTATCACGGCGTTCTCCAGAGCTGCAACGGCTATGTTTACAGCTTCTCCGCTGCTATCCTTGATATTGACAAGCCATGGGTTGTTAAGTACAGATGCGCTGAATACCTCATCAACCCCCGTGAATACTACGAGTGTGTTGGCGACGTTCAGAACGTTACATTCCCATGCGCTGCTCTCTGCGACGCAGATACAGGCAGAATCGCAATTTACTACGGCTGTGCAGATACCTGCGTAAGCATGGCGTTCACAACAGTTGACGACGTTGTTGAATACGTTAAGTCACACAGCTCCGTTTGATTGAATTTCCAAAACTTCTAAATCTTCATACAGCAGAAAATCCGTCCCTTGGGCGGATTTTTTGTTGTTGGGGCTGCTCGCCCCTGTTTGATTTTCCCTCGCTATTGTCGAAAGGGGATTGCCCCTTTTCAAACCCCATAAAGGGGACGTCCCCTTGCCCCCCTGTTTTGTGTCGTTTGTAATTTTTAGGTTGGTGGAGAGGGGGCTCCTCGCCCCCTTGATTTTGTTTTATGTTGGTTGTTTTCGTAAGTTGGATAAGAGGG
>CAMDZU010000240.1 GCA_945910715.1 uncultured Clostridia bacterium | reverse complement strand
GAGCAGCTTGACTTCGAGGGCAAAACCGTTTACCGCTTTACGGGCAGCATTATGATGATTCTCCTTGACGGAGCGGACGGAAATGCCGCAAAAAGCTTCTGCGAGCAATTCCTTGAGCGCTTCAAAAAGCCATGGCTTATCGAGGGCGCAGAGCATTACATGGAGGCGGGGGTAGGTATCTGCCTTTATCCCGTCAATGCGGAAACCTGCGAGGATATTTACAAGGCGAGCACCCTTTCAATGTACCGCGCGGTGGAATACGGCAAAAACAGCTATGCGTTCTTTGCACAGGAGTTTGAGCGGCCAACAGGCACGAATTATTACATTGAGCAGCGCTTAAGACAGGCTATTGCAGAGGGAATGAGCGGCTTCGAAATGTATTTCCAGCCCGTATTCGACTATAACGATACAAACAGAATCGACTACTTCGAATCTCTTATAAGATGGACGGACAGCGAGCTTGGAGAGGTTGCCCCCGCAAAGTTTATCCGCCTTGCGGAAAATATGGGCTTCGATATTGTGATTGACACATGGGCAATTGCCAAAGCCTGCCGCTTCTGCAAGGAAATGCACGAAAAATACGGCTACGAGGACGCCTGTGTAAGCGTTAACCTAACGGTGGGAGAGCTTCAGCATGCCGCAATAACTCAGGTGGTGTACGATACTCTTGAGGAAACGGGTCTGGACGGACGTTATCTTGTGGTTGAAATCCCCGAAAAGGCGCAGGTGCTTTCCTTCAGCAACACCAGTAGCGCCATAGGTACGCTGAAAAAGCTGGGAGTACGCATTACAATCGACAATTTCGGCAGGGAGTATATGTCGCTGAATACGCTGAAAAATTCCTGCATTGACGTAATCAAAATGGGACAAAGCCTGTTTACAGCGGTGGAGGACGATTTTGACAAAACCTTGCTTGAGGCAATAGTAAAGCTTGCACACAGCAGGGATATAAAGGTCTGCGTAAAAAAAGCGGAATTCCGCACACAGCTTGACATTATCGGCAAATACGGCATTGACCTTATTCAGGGCAATTACTTTGTAAAGCCCCTGAAGGACGAGGAAATCTACAACGCAATCGAAAACGCAGCGGATATAACTGTTACAAGAAAATAAATAAAAAAGCCAAAGTTTTTTAATCAAAGCTTTGGCTTTTTGTGCTTAATAGTGAAAAAAACGGAAAATCCGATTTTCTATTGCAAAAAGCGAGTAAAACGTTTATAATATTAGTGTATAAACCTCGGCAAATTATGAGAAAGCGTGTATATGAAAAGGGTATTGGGTTCTGTTTTTGAATACATAAAGCGGCTGGATAAAATCCTGCTGCTGCTTTGCATTGCGGCAAGCGTATTCAGCGTTGTTCTGCTTTATACTCTTTACCTTAACAATATCAGCGATTACGTTCAGGCGCGTCACTATCAGACACAGATTATCGCCAGCGCACTGGGACTGGGTGCGGCTTTTGTCATTGCGGCAATCGATTACAAATTCATCTCGAAAATATGGTTTGTCTATGCGCCTGTATGCCTTATATTCGTGCTGCTGCTGTTTACAAGCCTTGGACAGGGCGTCGAGGGTGCGGACGATATTGGCTGGCTTAAGCTTGGACCTGTTTCCTTTCAGCCCTCGGAGCTGCTTAAAGTTGCCTTTATAATGACATTTGCAACTCATCTTTCAAAGGTGGGGAAGAAAATGAATCAGCTGCCCCATTTTGTACTGCTGTGCGTTCACGGACTTGTCCCCACACTGATTATCGCAAAGCAGGGGGACGACGGCTCGGCATTGGTTTTCCTGTTCATTTTCATTGCAATGATGTTTGCGGCGGGGTTATCCTGGAAATACATTCTGGCAGGCGCAATTGCCGTTCCGCCTATCGTTTATGTAATGTGGAACTACGTTATGCAGCCACATCAGAAAAAGCGGTTTCTGGTACTTTTCGACCCGGAAGTGCAGGCGACGGAAATGCTTGGCATATACAATCAGCAAAGACTGGGCAAAATTGCTCTCGGCTCGGGTCAGCTTACGGGCAAGGGACTTCTCGGGGGCAGCTACACCTACGTATCCGAAATTCAGACGGACTTTATTTTTTCCTATATCGGAATGACCCTGGGCTTTATCGGCTGCGTTGCAACGGTAGTGCTTCTGCTTGCAATCTGCGTCAAGATACTTTCCGTTGCCAGCGGAGCAAAGGACCAGCTTGGCAAGCTTATCTGCATAGGTGTTTTCACCGTTGTGGCTTTCCACTCGGTGGTAAATATCGGAATGGTGCTCTGCGTTGTGCCGGTTATCGGTATTCCGCTGCCCTTTATCAGCGCAGGAGGAACGTCTGTTCTTTCCCTGTACGCAATGATAGGGCTTGTAATGTCGGTTTTCGCCCACGATACAAGAAAATATCATATGTTCTATACCGAAAAGGATTAACTATATAAAAAGAAGAAAGGAAAAAAACATGGCTAAACCACAGATTTCATCCTTGGAGCTGCTTTACACGGCAGACTGCGTGCAGGCTCAGGAAAAACGATATGAAAAGGCTCTTGAGGGTTTTAAAGAGCACTTCGGCGCTCCATCCTCCTACCGTGTTTTCTCCGCTCCCGGCAGAACGGAGGTTGGCGGCAATCACACCGACCATAACCACGGAAAGGTTCTTGCGGCAGGAGTAAACCTTGACGTAATCGCAATCGCAGAGCCTACCGACGACGGAATTATTATCGTAAAGTCAGAGGGCTTCCCCGAAAGCGTAATCAGACTTGACAGCCTTGACGTTGTTGAAAGCGAAAAGAATACTGCGGACGCACTTATCAGAGGCGTTGCGGCAGGCTTCAGGAAGGACGGGGACAGAATAGGCGGCTTTAAGGCTTACACTACATCAAACGTTCTCAAAGGCTCGGGACTTTCCTCCTCAGCAGCTTTTGAGGTACTTATCGGAACGATTCTTTCCCACCTTTACAATGACGGAAAGATAAGCCCTATCAAAATCGCACAGATTGCCCAGTACGCTGAAAACGTTTATTTCGGCAAGCCAAGCGGACTTATGGATCAGATGGCAAGCTCCGTGGGCGGCTTTGTGGCAATTGATTTCAAGGACACAGAATCTCCCATTATTGAAAATATCGACGTGGATTTCGCAGGCTTCGGACACGCACTCTGCATTGTTGACACCAAGGGCGACCATGCCGACCTTACTCCCGACTATGCGGCAATTCCTGCTGAAATGAAGGCGGTTGCAGGTCATTTCGGCTGCGATTGCCTCCGCCGTA
>CAMDZU010000239.1 GCA_945910715.1 uncultured Clostridia bacterium | reverse complement strand
TCCCGTTAAGCTTACCGCAAAGGAATACGGCATTGTGGAGCTGCTTATGACAAATGCGGGACGTGTTTTTTCCGCAGAGGAAATTTACGAGAAAATCTGGAACGAAACGGCATATTCGGTTGAAAACACCGTTATGGTGCATATCCGTCATATTCGTGAAAAAATCGAAATCAACCCGAAAGAGCCGAAATATTTAAAGGTGGTGTGGGGCGTTGGCTACAAAATGGAAAAAAATAAGCAGGAGTAACTGGTTTAAAATCCTGCTGGCAGTTCTTTATATTGTCTGCTTTGGCGCAATGGGCTTTGTTACCTGTTATGTGCCTGCAAATTATTCGCTGAACTATAATGAGGCTTTTGACATACCGTGGCAAAGCTTTGAGAATGTAAAAAAAGAAGCTTTTAACAACTATATAAGCGATATTTATTATAATATTTTTTACGATTCCACTAATAAAATATACGATACGGGAGAATACGGCAACTACAACGACATAAATCTATCGGAGAAAACGGCAGAGCACCCTATATTGAAGCAAAGCATAAACGACGCTTTTAATTTTGTCGAATTTTATCTTAGGATAGAAACTGCGGACGGCTCCGTTTACGAGAACAATTTTGACTACAAAGCCATTTTAAGCTACAATCACGATACAGGCTGGAGCGACCCGGATATGCAGCTGAAATGGACCCATTTAGATTCCTGTAACTGGCTGAAATCCATTACCCTCGGTATTCCAAGTCCACAGTACGAGTACATTGTTTACAGATACGGAATATGCCGTCCTATGCTGATAAATGCGCTGATTGCGGATTTATGCATTTTAGCGGTAATAATACTGCTGACCGTTCTTATGTGCAGAATAATCGGCGAAAAGCCTGACGGAGAAAAAACTTCGTGCAAATTTTTCAGAGCGTACTATGAGATATTAACCGTCTTAGCCGTAATTGCAGGAATTATCGCTTACGTGGAGCCTAATCGTTTGCTCGATTCCAATACGATGGGCAACTCCTTTTGCCCTGTTTCCATGCTGATTACAATTGCAAGCCTTTTAACCGCCCTTTTAGGCGCAATTATTCTTTATCTTACCTGCTGCATTGCGGTTCGGGCAAAAAACGGGCTTATACGTGACGGAAGCCTTCTTATTAAGGCGCTGAGGCTGCTTGGCAAGAGCCTGCTTTTTGCCAAAGACGTGTTCACAGGGCAGTCCTTCAAGTCAAAAGCGTCAAAAAAGGTGCTTGCAATCGACGCGTCCTTTATTGTTGTTACCCTGCTTTCTGTCTTGTGTTTATTCATCGGCTCATACGTTAACATCAACAGCTCCAGCGTTAATTTAAGCTTCAGCACCCTTGTAGTTATGACCGTAACTGCAATAATTCTGGTTATGCTGATACTTTTCCTGTATGGCAGGTACTCTATAATAAAAGACCAGTCGGAGCTGGAAAGACAGATTGAGCAGATTTGCTCGGGGAATGACCAATACAGACCTGTTCTTTCCAAAAATTCCGCCTATGAGGAAAGCAGCAGACAGCTTACGGAGCTGGGCGAAAGCTACAAGAAAAGCCTTGCGGAGCAAATCAAGTCGGAGCGAATGAAGGTTGACCTTATAACAAACGTTTCTCACGACCTGAAAACGCCGCTGTCCTCTATAATCAGCTATGTTGACCTGCTGTCAAAGGAAACGCTTCCGCCTCAGGCGCAGGAGTATGTGTCGGTTTTACAGCAGAAATCGGAGCGGCTGCAAAGCATTGTTGCGGACGTTTTCGACCTTGCAAAGGTAACAAGCGGCGAAATTGCGGTAAGCCTTGAAGCCCTTGATTTAAGCAAGCTTTCGGAGCAGACCTTTGCTGAAATGGAGGACAAATTCGCAGGCTTTGAGGTGCGGAAGAAAATCTGCCAGCCACCTGTAACAGTCCTTGGGGACGGCAAAAAGCTTTACCGCATTATTCAGAATTTGCTTGACAATGCGCTTAAATACTCACTAAAGGGTACACGGATTTATTACACTCTTGAAAAATCTGAGAACAAGGCTGTTATTTCCATAGTCAACACCTCGTCCTACGAAATGGACTTTACCGCCGAGGAAATTATGGAGCGCTTTGTGCGGGGCGACAAGGCAAGGACGTCCGAGGGCTCGGGACTTGGACTTGCCATTGCAAAGGGCTTTGCCAATACCTGCGACGGCGACCTGAGAATTGAAATAGAGGGCGATATGTTCAAGGCCATTGTGGAGTTTCCACTGCTGGAAAATACCGCACAGGGCAACCCCGAATAATTACCGCTGAAAGCTACTTTCTTTAGGGGAGCTTTTTCCAAAAGATAAGCTCCCCTCCCCCTCTCATATAAAAAAGCTTAGTATAAACATAACGCTTATACTAAGCTTTTTACTATCTGCGGTAAAATCACAACAAACAGGTATATTACAGGCTGATGTGCAAGATAAATCAGCAGTGAATGTCTGCCCACAAAGGAAAGGGGCTTTATTCCTAAGCTGAACGCCTTTCCAAAAAGCATTTTTTCCTTGAAAAATCTGCCTATAAAATACCCCGTTATAAACAGGAAAAGCCACGGCAGAATGGGGAAATAATCCGTTGAAAAGAAATCACTCCGGGGAAAGCCAAAATAGGCAGTTATGTAATTGCTGTAAAAAAAACGAGGTACTTCCGCAAATCTTATGCCGAAAAAGCCGATATAGCCCTGCTGCACGTTTCTGAAAACGCCGAAAAGCAGAAAGGACACAATTGCGCCCACAATGGGATTTATCCTGCTGAAAGGCTTATCCAGCGCCGTCATTATAACCATTGCCGAGCCAATGAGCGTAAGCACTCCGAAAATCACAATGTCCTCGGGTAGAAAAATAATGGTAATCGCCGTAGGCAGCAATCCTGCGCCGAAAACAATAATACCTCGCTTAAGGTGCTTTTTTCCCAGCGTAAAGCAAAAGCCCGACAAAAGTATGAAGGTCCAGCAGATACTTTGCTGCCATATATTAGCGTAAATACTGCGGTACCATTCCCAGTTGCAACCCAGAATGTACACAAAATCCCACGAGGCATGGTAAAGCACCATGCTGATTATGGTAATTCCCCGAATGGTGTCAAGAAGTTCAAGTCTTTGTTTTTTCATGGTTATATTTTAACCTATTTTCTGACATTTTTCAAGCCCTTACAATACGAGAATCCATATTAAAAATCACTTTCCACTTACCGTCTGATTTACTCCAAGTGGTTGTTATGTGGAAAAGTCCCTCCAGATCCTT
>CAMDZU010000238.1 GCA_945910715.1 uncultured Clostridia bacterium | reverse complement strand
CCAAGGCGGAATATCTGAACGAGCTGAATGTTTTAAGGCAGAAAACCGAGCTTGAAATTCTCTCTCAGGTGGAACAGCAGATTTCGGATAATCCGGGTCTGCTTAACCAAAGAGTGCTGGTTGTTTCGGGAGAAAACTGGAATCACGGCATTATCGGCATTGTTTCCGCAAGACTGCTGCAAAAATACGGCAAGCCCAATCTTGTCATAACCATAGAGGGCGATACCGCAAGAGGAAGCGCAAGAAGCGTCGAGGGCTTTTCGCTTTACAATCTCCTTGATAACTGCTCCGACCTGCTGATAAAATTCGGCGGCCATACCAAGGCGGCAGGCTTTTCCGTTGAAGCAGCCAAGCTTGAGGAATTCAAGGAGCGGATTTACAAGTATGCCGAGGAAAAATACCCCTCAATGCCTGCCGACGTTATTTGTGCAGACGCAGAGCTAAAGCCGGGGGAAATAACCTTGCAGAACGTTCAGCGGCTGAGCTGTCTTGAGCCTTTCGGCGAGGCGAACACCGTTCCCTTGTTCTATATGAGAGGCTGTACCCTCAAAAACGTAAAAGCGCTGAAAAACGGCAAGTATGTTTCCGTTACCGTGGATTTCGGCGGCAGGGAATACAAGGGCGTCTGCTTTTCAATGACCTTTGCGGATTTCTGGTACGGTATGGGCTCAAAAATAGATTTGCTTGTCAATCTTGAGGAAAACGACTACGAGGCTACAAAACAGCAGTACCCCGTTAACCTTAAAATAAAGGAAGCACGGCTTTCAGACTTCAATCAGGACAAATATTTTGCCGCAAAGAACACCTACGAAAAAATGATGTGCGGCGAAAAGGTTGACCCACGGCTTATGAAGCGCATTATTCCCGAAAAGCCCGTTATGAAGCAGGTTTATGATATTCTCAGAAAAAGCGGCAGGCTTTCGGTGATTTCCGAAATGGCATTCGCTCAGGGAATAAATTATTGTATGCTCAGAGTTGTGCTGGACGTGCTGGAGGAATTCGGCCTTGTAAAGGTGGATATTGTACATAACAGCGCAGTTATTGTACCATCGGCGCAGAAAGCAGACCTTACCAAGTCGGAATATCTGAAAAAGCTCCGTGTGCTTGCGGAAATTGAGTAAAGAGGTGACAAAAATGGTTTATACCATTGAAATGCTTATTGACAGAATAACTTCGGGGGACAAGACCTACGACCTTGATAAAATCAAGGCGGCTTACGAGCTTGCGGCGGAGGCTCACAAGAATCAGGTGAGAAGCTCCGGCGAGCCATATATTTCCCACCCCGTTGCTGTTGCGTATATTCTCCTTGATTTTTGCATGGATACGGATACAATCGTTGCGGCTTTGCTCCATGATGTTGTGGAGGACACGGATATTCCTCTTGAATCAATCAGGAAAAAATTCGGCGAGGACGTGGCGCTGCTTGTGGACGGCGTTACCAAAATCGGACTTGTTCCCCTTAACACAAAGGAGGAGCAGCACGCCGAAAATATCCGCAAAATCCTTATGGCAATGTCCAAGGACATTCGTGTAATAATCATCAAGCTTGCGGACAGACTTCACAATATGAGAACCCTTGCCTGCCGTCCGCCCGAAAAACAGCGCAAGACCTCTCTTGAAACAATGAGCTTTTATGCGCCAATCGCACACCGCTTAGGTATGAGCGACGTCAAGGAGGAAATGGAGGACCTTGCAATCAGCTACCTTGACCCCTACGGCTTTAAGGCAATCGAGGAACAGCTTGACATTCACAAGGAACAGCGTGACACCTTTATCGACACAATCAAGGCGAGAATAAGAGAGCGAATCAGCGACATAACTCCGCCGCCCGTTATCGAGGGCAGAGTAAAGTCCATTTATTCAATTTACAAAAAGGTTTACGTCAAGGGCAAAAGCTTTGACGAGATTTACGATATTTACGCTGTCCGTGTAATCGTACAGACAGTCATTGAGTGCTACAACGTGCTTGGAATTATTCACGATATGTTCCGTCCTATTCCATACCGTTTCAAGGACTATATCGCAACTCCCAAGCCAAACCGCTATCAGTCCCTCCACACCACGGTTATCGGCAGAGAGGGAATACCCTTCGAGGTGCAGATTAGAACACAGGAAATGCACAATACGGCTCAGTACGGCGTTGCGGCTCACTGGAAATATAAAGCAGGAATAAGCGGCAAGGTTGCAGGCGAAAAGCGCTTTGACTGGATAAGACAGATTCTTGAGCAGCAGCAGGAGGCGGACGACGTTGAGCAGATAACCGAGGCGATAAAGGTTGACCTTGCTCCCGACGACGTTTATGTGTTTACTCCAAAAGGCGACGTTATCACACTTCCTCAAGGCTCTACGGTTATTGACTTTGCCTACGCAATCCACACTCAGGTAGGCAATAAAATGACGGGGGCAAAGGTGGGCGGCAGAATGGCAAGCTTTGACTATAAGCTGAAAACGGGCGATATTGTTGAAGTAATGACCACAAATTCCCCCACATACGGGCCAAACCGCAACGGGCTGGATATTGTGAAAACCAATGAGGCAAAGGCGAAAATCCGTGCCTGGTTCAAGCGTGAGTGTCGTGACGAAAATATTGCAGAGGGCAAAAACGCAGTTGAGCACGAGTTCAGACGAAACAACATCTTTGCGGACGAAAGCTTTATGGAAGCGGTTGCAAAGCGACAGCACTTCGATACCCTGGACGATTTCTATGCGGCGGTGGGCTACGGCGGCGTAAAGCTCAGCAAGATAATGCAGAGGGTCAAGGAGGCCTACTTAAAGCTGCAGAAGCCTGCCGCTCCCGCACCCGACGCAGAAACGGTTGTTTCCGCAAGCGTTGCCAAAAAGCAGTCCAAGGGCGTCATTATCGAGGGAATCGATAACTGCCTTATACGTTTTGCACAGTGCTGCAATCCGCTGCCGGGAGATGAAATTATCGGCTTTGTCACAAGGGGCTACGGCGTTGCCATTCACAAGCACGACTGCCTTTCCGCAAAGCGCTCAATGGAAGACCCTGCCAACAAGGACAGGTGGGTAAACGCAATGTGGGCGGTAAACGAGGACACAACCTACCGTGCCACAATCGACATTATCGCCGAGGACAGAACTGCGCTTATTGCGGATATAACCACAGCCATTGCCGCAAGCAGAATACCAATTCACGAAATCAACGCCCACTTCCTTAAAAACGGCAACGCAAATGTAATTCTCACCATAGAAATTGCAGGAGTTGACCAGCTTGGAGGCATTATTTCAAAATTGAAAAAAATTCAGGGAGTAATTACCGCCGAGCGTACGGGCAAAATGTGA
>CAMDZU010000237.1 GCA_945910715.1 uncultured Clostridia bacterium | reverse complement strand
GCAGAGTGGATTACGGCGTACTGCCTATTGAAAACTCAACGGCAGGAGGCGTTGCCCTTACCTACGACCTTATGGGACGGCACAGCTTTTATGTGTATAAGCGTGTTACGGTGAAGATAAACAACGTTTTTGCCGTAAGAAAGGGCACCAAGCGAAGCGATATAACCTCTGTTTTCTCCCACGAGCACGCTCTTAAGCAATGCACCGACTTTCTTGCAAAAAATCCCCATATAATGCAGATTCCCTACAAAAATACCGCCCTTGCGGCAAAAATGGTAAGCGAATCGGAGCAGCCCTTTGCGGCAATCTGTTCAAGGGACTGCGCCCAGCTTTACGGCCTTGAAATACTTGAGGACGATATTACCAACATCAAGGAAAATTACACCCGCTTTATCTGCATAAGCAAGAATCTGCAGGTAAACCACAAGGCGAATATTGTTTCCCTTTCCCTGTCCCTGCCTCATACAAGCGGCGCACTTTACCGCCTGCTTACACGGTTTGCATTCAGCGGACTTAACCTGTGCAAAATCGAAAGCAAGCCCGTACCCAGCAATGAGGAAAAAGAGGACACCTTCGACGTTATTTTCTACCTTGATTTTATCGGCACAATCAACAACCCCTCTGTGGTAAAGCTGCTGCATAATTTACAGGCGGAAATGAAATACTACAAATTCTTAGGAAACTACGAGGATATAATATGACTTCTGCTATTATTCTGGGCGGCGGCTCGTCGCAGCGCATGAACGGCACGGATAAGCAGCTTATGCTCCTTGAGGGAGTGCCTGTTATTATCCGCTCCGCACTTGCCTTTGAGCAGTCGGAATCAACGGACGAAATCGTTATTGTAACAAGGGAAACGGCTGTTGAAGAAATAACAGCCCTTTGCAAGGCATACAGAATAACCAAGCTGAAGGCTGTGGTTTCGGGCGGAGAAACACGGGCTGAAAGCGCTGAAAAAGGCGCAGCTGTCCTTGACAATCCCGATATTGTGGCAATCCACGACGGAGCAAGGCCTCTCGTTACGCCAACGCAGATTGACAGCGTAATTGCCGCCGCAAAGGAGCATACTGCGGCAATACTTGCAATTCCCGCAACTGATACGGTAAAATCCGCAGAGGACGGAGTTGTTGCCGCCACTCTCCCACGGGAAACCCTGTGGCTTGCACAGACTCCTCAGGCATTTTCGGGCGAGCTTTACGCAAAAATGCTGGAGCAGAAGGGCGAGGCTACGGACGATTCAATGCTTGCGGAAAAATGCGGCGCAAGGGTGCATATTGTAAAGGGCAGCAGCGACAATCTGAAAATCACCACCCCTGCCGATATTGCAATAGCAAGGGCTTTACTAAAGCTCAGACGGGAGCAGAAAAATGCTTGATTTCCGCATAGGTCACGGCTACGACGTGCACAGACTGGTTTCGGGCAGACGGCTTGTGCTGGGGGGCGTTGAGATTGATTATGAGCTTGGACTGCTTGGTCATTCGGACGCAGACGTGCTTGTTCACGCCGTAATGGACTCAATGCTTGGCGCACTTGCCCTGGGGGATATAGGAAAGCTTTTCCCTGACAATGACAGCGCCTACAAGGACATAGACAGTATGCTTTTGCTGAAAAGGGTTTATGAGCTTGTGAAAAGCAAGGGCTACGCTGTTTCAAATATGGACGTAACGGTAAATGCGGAAAAGCCGAAGCTTGCAAGGCACATTCCCAAAATGCGTGAGAATTTAGCGGCGGTGCTGGAATGTGATGTATGGCAGATAAGCGTAAAAGCCACCACCGAAGAGGGTCTTGGACTTAAAGGCGAGGGCATAGGGGCAACCTGCGTCTGCATTATAGAAAAGGTAAAACCGTGAGGAATAAACCTCACGGTTATTTTAATTCACCTTAAAATGAACAGGTATTCCGTTTTTCATCTTGATATTTACCTCGCCCTGAATAAGGGGCAGGAAATACTTTATTGCGTCGTCACGGACGTTATTCTGTCTTGGATTGAGCCATTCAACAGGCACTTTCCTTTCCTTGTTTGCGATTTTCTCCGCAGCCACGCTTTCAATTGTAACCGTATAGGGCATATCGCTTATGCGGCGGAAAATCATCACCCTGCCCGTTTCGCCCGACAATGCCGCCGAAAGACCTGCCTCGCCTATTGCAGTCGCCTCGTCAATATCCGTCTTTGAGCAGATGTGAGAGGAACATCTCTGCATAACGTTAAGCTCGATTGAGCGCACCTTACAGCCGATTTCGCTCCGCACAATATTTTCAAGGCATTTTCCTACGCCCGACAGGTATTTGTGTCCGAAATTGTCCGTTACGCCCGACTGATAGGAGCCGTCTGCGTCCTCGGGTGAAAGCTCAACGCCCTCTGAAACCGCAATAATTACCGCCTTATGCTTTGCCATTTCACGGCGCACGTCCTCAAGGAAACGCTTTTTGCTGAATTCAGCCTCGGGGAGATAAATAAGGTGAGGCGCAATTTCCCCGTTTGCACGGAGTACACAGGCGGAGCCTGCAAGCCAGCCTGCATGTCTGCCCATAATTTCAACGATTGTCACCGACTCAACGCTGTAAACCGAGCTGTCACGGATTATTTCCTGAATACTGGTTGCAACGTACTTTGCTGCCGAGCCGAAGCCGGGTGTGTGGTCGGTACAGGGCAGGTCGTTGTCAATGGTTTTTGGGACGCCTATTACACGGATATCCGAGCCCTTTGATTTAAGATAATCCGACAGCTTCATTACGGTATCCATTGAATCGTTGCCGCCGATATAGATGAAAATGCCTATTCTGTGCTTTTCAAAGCAATGGAGAATAGCCTCGTAAACGCTTTCGTCCTTTTCTGCAGGGGGCAGCTTGTATCTGCAGGAGCCAAGGACCGTTGAGGGGGTAAGGCATAAAAGCTCCATATCCTCGTTGGTCTTGATAACGGTTTTAAGGTCAACAAGGTCGTCGTTGATAATTCCCTCAATGCCGTTGATTGAGCCGAAAATTGCGTCAATCTCCGTTGTTTTGAAGCACTGCCTTACAACTCCCACAAGGGAAGCGTTAATAGCGCAGGTAGGACCGCCCGATTGTGCCACAGCAATATTCATTTACAAAATTCCTTTCAGTTCACATTATTGTACTTATTGTACCATATGTAACGGCAATTTACAAGCTTTATGAAAATTTCGTTACATCTTGGAAAGTAAAGGATTTCACCGTAAAAACATTTGTGGATAAACACATGAAAATATGAAAACCGACAAAATTTATTTGTCGGTTCAGAGCGTCGAAAAAGTCATTTTGAAAGTTTAGGTCAAGCCTTTTCAAAGGCTTGCGGTTT
>CAMDZU010000236.1 GCA_945910715.1 uncultured Clostridia bacterium | reverse complement strand
CAGCGCACATTACCCATATAATCGGCGGCAACAACCATTGTGCCCGCAGGACCGTTTCCGTTAATGCGGATTGTAAGGCTGTCGTCCTCGCCCTTGAGCATTGCGCCCATAATGCAGCCTGCCGTTGCAAGCCTGCCTAAAGCCGCCGTTGCAACAGGGGTTGTCTGATGAATTCTGAAAATTTCGTTAACAATATCAGTTGAGTTTATGGCTGAACAAAGCACGCTGCCGTCAGCCGATAAAGCCCGCACAATTTTTCCCAAATCAATTACTTCCTTACTACATAGGTTACTTTTTCCGAAATATCCGTGGGCTGTTTTTCCGTCAGATATTCGTAGCAGGCGAGAATTTCAAAGCCTGCCTTTTTCAGCATTCCCTCCATCTGTTCAAGGGGATATGCCTGCTCGCTGAATTCGTCGTAATAGCGGCGGTAAACTCCCTTTTCCCCTGCGAAAAAGTCAAGAAAAAAGTCGGTTTTTCCATCGCCTTCATACTGATTCTGCCATACGCAGTACAAGTCCTCAAGGTCGTACACAAAGGTGTTGTCCCCAAGAATCTGCTCGTGCTTGTAAACCGTGTTCACGTCGAAAAGGAACAGCCCACCCGGATTTGTGAACAAGGATACAAGGTCAAAGGCTTTCTGCACCTGCTCCGCTCCGTCAAGGTGGTTTATGCTGTCAAGTGAACATACGGTCTGATCAACCGTGCCGTACATATCAAGAGCGCACATATCCTGACAGAGATACTCAATGCCCTCATGCTCCTTACTGAGTGCAATGTTCAGCATTTCCTCCGAGCCGTCAACGCCGATAACGTCATAGCCCATTTTTGAAAAAAGCACAGAGGTTGACCCCGTACCGCAGGCTAAATCCAGCAGAATTCCCTTTTTGCCGCCGAATTTGCCGATAAGCCTGTGGTAATACCCGGTTATGGCATTGTAATCAACGTCAGCCGTCAATGCGTCATAGAACTGCGCAAAATCACAATAGCCCTGCATTACTTATCGTCGGACCCAAGCCTTTCAAATACCATTTCGTAAGCGTTGTTGCCCTTTTCGATTGTTCTCTTTACACGGCTGATTGTAGCGGTGCTTGCGCCTGTTTCCTCAACGATTTTGTTATATACCTTATTTTCCGTCAGCAGCTTTGCAACGTGAAGACGCTGTGAAATTGAATGAAGCTCCTTTGTTGTGCAAAGGTCGTCGAAAAAGTCATAGCATTCGTCAATGGTTTTGAGCTGCAATACAGCCTTGAATAAATTGTCAAGATTTTTTTCTTTTGGTAAACTGCTCATTTTATCGTTCCCCTTTGGTTTTAGTTATTTACAGTTTAACACATTACAGCAAGAATTACAAGTCTTTTTGCAAACTTTATTAAATTTTCGCACGGATATCATACAAGAATCCGCCCCTTGCCATAAGCTCGGAGCGGATTGATGCTAATAACCAATAAACCTTGGTTATTAGTATAAAAAAGAGAGAGTGGGGGAAATCAACTGTTAATGATGTAATTGTAAGCCCATCTTAAGGCGTCCGCCTTGGTAAGCTTACCTGTGGGATTAAGCTTTTCGCCCGATACAATGCCCTTTGCGTATGCAATTGCGGCATAGCCGACGTATTTGCTTCTGTCCTTCAGGTCGCTGAAGGGGGATTTGAAAATGCCCTTAAGCTCTGCAACCTCGCTGCCGTAGCGAGCGGAAACCATATATTTCAGTGCGTCCTGTCTTGTAATGGACTTGGCGGTTTTGCCGTCCTCATAGTCGCACCACATATTCAGCTTACCGAGCAGCTCAATGAAATCGGCCTCGGTAATTTTCTTATCGGGATAAAGCTTTCCGTCGGAAGTGGGAAGCGCAACGCCGTAATCCTCCAGCAGCTCCGCAATCTTCTTAAGGTCCTTATCCTTTATATCGGTATAGCCGCCGTAGGTTTTAGTGTTCTTTTCAAGGGCTGTGCCGAAGTAGTTTACCATATCCCCTGTTACAGCGTCGAGAGTAAAGGCTTCAAGGCTGTAAAGGAGAGCGGAGGTTCTGGTGAATTTCTTGTCCGAATAGTCAATATTGCACTTGTAGGAAATTGTGGGCTCTGTCTGCTCAAACAGTCTTTCGAATGCCTTTTCCGCAGAAATATATTCCTTCTTTTCAAAAGTTGCCTTGGTGTAGCCTGAATAATAACCGGTGATAACATTATCGGAGTTCAGGGTAACTGTTATGCTGTCGCCCTCCACTCTTACGCCGTTTTCGTATCTGTCGTAGATTACATAGCAGTTGTTTGCATATTCAACGCCCGTTTTGCCGTCAACATAGGATTCAAGCTCGCAGGAGGTGAATTTATACTTTGCAAACTTCTTTGAGCCCATTTCAGCCTTTGCAAAGGCTGCCGCTTTTTTCTTTGCGGCGGCGGTGCCGAACTGGCTTGCAGGTATTGCCTTGCTTTCGGCATTCTGGCTGAAGGAGCGGATTTTGCCTGTCTGTGCGTCAAAGGTTATGTTGAGATACCTTGACCAGCTCTTGTTGCTGTATCTCAGCTCCCAGACGTATGTATCCTCGTCAAACAGGTCGTGTGTAAGCTGATAGCTTTTAAGGCTGATGTCATCTGTGAAAATAATTTCGGCATTGTTCTTAATGATTTCTTCAAGCTCTTCAACAGTTTTCAGCTTGTTGTTTGCCTCAATGGACTTCATTTCTTCCTCGGTGAACTTTCCTGCGTCGTTTGAATCCTCCTCAACAGAGTCATCGCAGTCCTCGTCCCAGAAGCCAGTGCCGTAGAAATTGGCGTTGAAATCGGACAGCTTGCCTGTGAAAGCGTCAAGGTCGCCTCTGTTTTTCTGTATGTACAGCAGGCTTACGTCATATTTCTGCTCGTCATAATTCGGAAACAGTCTGTAAACGGGTTCAATTATGTATTCTGTTGAAAATGCCTTTTCAGCGTCCTCAAGGGAAATAGCGGTTTCGGGGTCGGCAAAGGTAAGTCCCGTGCACCAGTTAAGACGGAAGCCCTTTAATTCGCCCGTGTTCTTGTCGAGAGTGACAGTGCCGTCGTTGTTGTAAACCTTAATGCCGTTTTCATATCTGTCAAAGTGGATTGTTGCGTAATCGCCGTACAGAGATGAAACAAAGCTGTCCTCATCAATTACAAGCTTCTTGTAAATAGTGGGGTTAAGGGCTTTCAGCTGCTTTTTAGCGGCGCTGATAAGCTGGCTGCGGCTCTTTTCACCAAAGGTAGGCTTGTCGCCGTTGGAAATGCTGTTGTTGTAATTCTCAACGGTGTAGATTATGTTTCCCGACACAAGAACATAGAGAGAGGCGCTCCTGTCCTCGGGGAACCAGTGGAGG
>CAMDZU010000235.1 GCA_945910715.1 uncultured Clostridia bacterium | reverse complement strand
AATCAAACAGGCAGTCAAAGGAATACAGTGCTTTATCAACCGCAACCCTTGCTATTAACCCTGTGTTATCCCCTGCCATTACCAATCACCCTTATCCTAAAATTTCCTTAATCAAATCGGCGTTTCTGCTTACTCTGAACTTTTCAGCCTTAACTACGGTTTCAAAGTCCTCTATTGCCTTTTCAAGCGCCCCGTTTACAATGGTGTAATCATAGTTTACTGCGTATGTAAGCTCGCCCTTAGCGGTTTCAATGCGCTTTTGAATCACTTCCTCGGTTTCTGTGCCACGCTTGTGCAGACGTCTGTCCAGCTCCGCAATTGAGGGCGGAAGAATGAAAATCATAACGCAGTCGGGGAACATTTTCTTGATATTGCCCGCTCCCTCAACCTCGATTTTAAGCACAACGTCCTTGCCTGCCTCCAGCATATCCATTACGGCCTTTTTCGGTGTGCCGTAGTAATTGCCGCAGTATTCGGTATATTCAAGCAGCTCAGAATTCTTTATCATTTCCTCAAATTCTTCCCTTGACTTGAAATAATAGCTTACTCCGTCGATTTCGCCTGGGCGAATGGCTCTTGTTGTCGCCGAAACGGAATAGAAAATGTTATCATTATCTGCAAGCACACGTTCAAGAATTGTGTCCTTTCCGCAGCCCGCAGGCGCAGAAACTACAATAAGCAATCCCTTATTCATCTTCAATCTCCTCATTTTTTGACATTATTTTATCTGTATCCTTTGCGGACATTACAACGTGCCCCGAATCCATAACAATGGCGGTTTTTGTTTTTCTGCCGCAGGTTGCGTCAATCGCCATGTTATTGTCCTTTGCGGTGGAAATAATGCGCTTTGTAGGCGCAGCGTCCGCCGCTACAAGAGCCACAATCCTGTCCGCATTTACCATATTTCCGTATCCTACATCAATAAGCGTCATTTTACCACTCCTTCAAAATGCTTAACTTACATTGTACCACAAATCACGTCATAAATCAACCGCCGAGGAAAACGTGCTCGATAAATACCTTAAGTCCTATACCCACAAGAATAATGCCGCCTACTATTTCCGCACGGCTGCCAAGGAGCTCCCCGAACTTCTTGCCCATAAAAACGCCGATCAGGCTTATAACAAAGGTGGTGCAGCCGATAAGCAGCACGCTGAAAACAACGTCGGTAAAGGTTACCTGCATTGCAACAAAGCTTACACCGACTACAAGAGCGTCAATGCTTGTGGCTATTGCCTGGACAATAAGTGCGCCGAAGCCAAGCTTTTTTTCCTCCTTCGTCGGCTTTATATCGCCGTCAGCCTTTGCTTTTTTGTCCTCAACAAGCTCCTTTATACCGTCGTAAATCATCTTTCCGCCTATAAATCCGAGGAAAACAAGAGCGATTATGTGGTCGAAGGACTGTATAAAATCCGCAAAGCCTGCTCCGAGAAGATAACCCAAAAAGGGCATCATTCCCTGAAATACGCCGAACGCAACTGCGCTGGGCAATGCCTTTTTCAGGGTGATTTTCTTCATGCTGAGCCCGTTTGAGATTGAAACAGCAAAAGCGTCCATTGAAAGACCTACGCCGATCAGAAACATCTGAAGCATTAAAGCCGCAAATCCCATAAAGTCCTCCGTATCAGAATTTCTCCGCAAGCTTGGGCGAATAATAATTTCTGAAGCTTTCAAAGGTGCCCTCGTCAAGAGAGTCTCTGATTTTTTCCATCAGGGTGTTGTAGAAATAAAGGTTATGCTGTACCGCAAGCCGTCCACCAAGCTGCTCCCCTGCCTTGAAAAGATGTCTGATGTAGGAGCGTGAGAAATTGCGGCAGGTCGGACAGTCGCATTGCTCGTCAATCGGCTTGTCGTCAAGCTTGTATTTTTCATTGGTCATGTGGGTAATGCCGTTCCATGTGAAAATGGTTGCGTGACGGGCGTTTCTTGTGGGCATTACGCAGTCGAACATATCAATTCCTCTGTAAACTCCCTCGATAATATTGGACGGAGTTCCCACGCCCATAAGATAGCGCGGTCTGTCCTGAGGAGCAAATGGCAGTACCTCGTCAAGAATGTGGTACATAACCTCTGTTGGCTCGCCCACCGCCAGTCCCCCTATGGCAAAGCCGTCAAGGTCAAGCTGTGCAATCTCCTTCATGTGAGCAATACGCAAATCGTCGTAATCGCCGCCCTGATTTATACCGAAAAGCATCTGCTGCTTGTTTATTGTTTCGGGCAGTGAGTTCAATCTGTCCATTTCCGCAATGCACCGCTTAAGCCACCGTGTTGTGCGCTCCACCGACTTCTTTACATATTCGTAAGGCGAGGGATTTTCAACGCACTCGTCAAACGCCATCGCAATTGTGGAAGCAAGGTGGGACTGAATCTGCATACTTTGCTCGGGTCCCATAAAAATCCGCTTGCCGTCAATGTGGGAGTTGAAATAAACTCCCTCCTCCTTGATTTTACGAAGCTTGGCAAGAGAAAATACCTGAAATCCGCCGCTGTCTGTTAAAATAGGCTTTTTCCAGTTCATAAACTTATGAAGTCCGCCCATCTGATATATAACATCGTCCCCCGGGCGGAGGTGAAGATGATAGGTATTGCAAAGCTCAATCTGACATTTAAGCCCTTCAAGGTCGGGAGAGGATATTCCGCCCTTTATGGCGGCGGCTGTTCCCACGTTCATAAAAAATGGCGTTTCAATAACTCCGTGCGGTGTTATGAATTTTCCTCGTCTTGCTCTGTTTTCCTGCTTTAGCAGCTCAAATTTTCCGTATCTCATTTGTACTCCTAATTATATAATTATCATCGAATCCCCGAAGCTGAAAAATCTGTATCTTTCCTTTATTGCCTCTTCGTAAGCCGCCATTGTCCTGTCCTTGCCAAGAAAAGCGCTTACAAGCATTATTAGCGTGCTTTCGGGAAGATGAAAGTTTGTGATAAGTCCGTCGATTACCTTGAATTTGTAGCCTGGATAAATGAAAATGCTGGTGTTTTCGCTGCAGGCACGCATTTTACCGTCGGGCGAAGTTGAAGCGATAGCTTCAAGAGTTCTTGTGCTGGTTGTGCCTACCGAAATTACCCGTCTGCCCTCTACCTTTGCCCTGTTGATTTTGTCGGCTGTTTCCTGCGGCATTGTGTAATGCTCCGAATGCATTTTGTGGTCGAGGATATCGTCCTCCTTAACAGGACGGAATGTTCCAAGACCCACATGGAGAGTTACATAAGCCGTATCCACACCCTTTGCCTTAAGGGAATCAAACACACGCTCCGTAAAGTGCAGTCCCGCAGTCGGCGCTGCCGCCGAGCCTACCTCGTGAGAGTAAATCGTGTTGTACCTGTCCTTGTCCTTCAGCTTTTC
>CAMDZU010000234.1 GCA_945910715.1 uncultured Clostridia bacterium | reverse complement strand
TCCCCTAAAATAATTACTTTCATTTATATAACCTTCCTTTTTGGTTATTGTTTCTATTATACTATATAATATCACAAAATTACTTTTTTGCAAAGTGAAATTTAATGATAAAAAAGTAACATAAAAGATACATATTTTATATCACGTTACAAAAAAGTATGATAATATGGAAACATAATTCTAAGGAGGTATTCTGTTATGAGAGAATTTACAGGATTTGTTAAAGGAATAAATCTGGGCGGCTGGCTTTCACAGTGCAGAGATAATTATAACGAGGAGCATTACAACAGCTTCATTACCGAAAAGGACATTGAAAGGGTTGCGTCAATGGGCGTCGACCACGTAAGACTTCCAATAGATTACAACGTAATTCAGAATGATGACGGCAGCTTTATCGAAAGCGGATTTAAACATATTGATGACTGTATCCGCTGGTGCGAAAAGAACGGCATTAACATTATTCTTGACCTGCATAAGGCCTGCGGCTTTATTTTTGACGACGCCGATTATTGCCACTTCTTCTCCGATGAGCATTTGCAGGATATTTTCATTCTGCTTTGGGAAGAGCTTTCCCGCCGCTACGGCAACAGAGAAAACATTGTCTTTGAGCTGCTTAACGAGGTAACGGAGGAGCGCTTTACACAGCCTTGGAACAGAATTGCCGACAGGGCGGTAAAGGCTATCAGAAAGATTGCTGCCGACACAAAAATTATTATAGGCGGAATTTACAACGGCAGCGTTTATGGAATGACACTCCTTGAAAAGCCATACGATGAAAACATCGTTTTCACCTTTCATTGCTACAGCCCCCTTGCTTTCACGCATCAGGGCGCTTATTGGGTTGACCGTCTGCCCCGTGACTTCAGAATGACATACCCGGGAAAAACCGAGGATTTCAACAGGATTTCCAAGACCTATTTCGGCAATGATTTCGACAACGAATACGCCAATTTAGGCGAGGAATACATTAACGAAAAGTACTTTGAAAAGCTGTTTTCAACCGCCGTTCAGATAGGCGAAAAATACAATATCCCCATTTACTGCGGCGAATACGGCGTTATTGATTTAGCCGACCCTGAGGGTACTGTAAACTGGTACAGGGATATTAACAAGGCTTTCGTAAATCTGGGTATTGCCCGCGCCGCATGGACCTACAAGAAGATGGATTTCGGCTTTATTGATGAGCATTACAAGGACATTTACGACGAGCTTATTAAATTACTTTAAGCCTTCACCATAATATTACCTTTCATAGAATACCGCAGGAGCAATGCTTCTGCGGTATTCCTATAAAAATAAAAAAATTTTCCGAAAACACTTGAAATTGACAAAAAACTGTGATATAATATTAAAGCGTTAATGAAAATCGGAGGGTTTGCTATGACTTATAAAGAAGGCTTCGTTAAATTTATGGTTGACAGCGGAGTTCTCACCTTTGGTGAATTTACTCTCAAAAGCGGCAGAAAATCCCCCTATTTTATGAATTCGGGCAACTACAACACAGGCGCACAGCTTGCAAAGTTGGGTGAATTCTATGCAGAGTGCATTCACGACAACGGCATTGAATTTGAAACCCTGTTCGGACCTGCATACAAGGGCATTCCCCTTGCAGTCGCAACTGCAACCGCATTGTACAACAAGTTCGGCATTGACGTAAACTACTCTTTTGACCGCAAGGAAGCCAAAGACCACGGCGAGGGCGGTGTTATCGTAGGCAAGCAGCTTGCCGATAGGGAAAAGGTTGTTATCATAGAGGATGTTATGACCTCGGGCAAGGCTTTAAGAGAGGTTCTCCCAAAGCTTAAGGCGGCGGCAGATGTTGATGTAACAGCAATGGTAATCCAGTGCGACCGTATGGAAAAGGGACTTCAGACAGACCTTTCAGCCGTACAGGAAGTCAGCAGGGAATTCGGCATTAAGATTTACTCAATCGTAAATATCAACGATATTATCGAAGCCATCGAAAACGGAGTCATTGAGGGCAAGGAACACCTTGAAGCAATGAAAGCCTACCGCAGACAGTATGGCGTAGAATAAAAGGCGGTTTTCCGCCCATAACGAGGTGTGGCTCAGTTTGGTAGAGCGCTGCGTTCGGGACGCAGAGGCCGTGGGTTCGAATCCCGTCACCTCGACCACGAAGGTACAGTAGCAATGATACAAGTTGCTGCTGTACCTTTTAATTTTTCCTATTTAGAAGTCCTTGATATCAAGGACTTCTTATCTTCTGTGGGTTCAATGCTTCGAGAAAATGCCGAAACAAAGGGAAATTTTTTAATTTTGGGGGTTCATTTCATTATTTGATTTGAACCCACTTTTTGAACCTTTTAATTTTTCATAGAATAATTAAAAGGTTCGTAGGAATAATTAAAATGTATCATTTTCAATTATTCTAAACTTCTATCTCGTTTAGAATTTATTCGTTTAAGCACTTTTTTATGACGTCTTAACTGTGCTTCGTTAAAAACCTCTTTTGAGATAATCGGGGCATGATGATCTGTACAAAGTTTCATATTTGCTGTCAGTCTGCTGGCTTTTGTGTTCGGGTAATCTCCTGTGACTGTTTTGAATAGTAATACTTCGCCGGTGTACTTTTCGTTTTGCAGGATGGTATCTATGGTTCGATTCGACCATTTTTCCTTCCCGGTAGGAGATGAAATGCCTAACTCGCTAAGTTTATTTGATATTGTTATAACACTGGCACCTTCAATGTACATTGTAAATATCATGCGAATTACTTCAGCTTCGGACTCAACAATAACAAGTTCACCGTTTGCGTCGTGTTCATAGCCGTAGCACTTTCGGTTGTAGAGTTTCGATTCGGGGTTGTCTGACTGCATCATAATGCCCTTACGGATATTATCTGAACGGTCCTCATTCTCGAACTGTGCTTGGGCTACCGCTACCGTATATAACAAATCAAAATCCGGTGAAAAGGAATGAAGCTCTTCATTGTCAAAAATAACTTCAACATTATTTGCACGTAGGGATTGAATCATTTGAAGTCCCTCTACCGTATCCCTCCCAAATCTTGAAACACTTTTCGTAAAGACCTTTTTGAACTTTCCAAAACAGGCATCTGTATGCATTCGTTCCCATTCCGGGCGATAACTGCCCGTTTTCCCGGAAACAAAATCAATATAAATGTCTGCCAGCTTGGTTGCCGGATTATCGTATATCTTTTGAGTTAACCGTGAGATTTGATGCTGGATGCTTGTTATTTGCTCTTTACTTGTTGTGCTGATTCTTGCGTATATAACAACAGGTTCTCCGTTAATCAAATGCAACGAGGGATTTGCGTCTATTCTTGTAACGTTCTTTTTCATTTCATCAACTCCCAAAGGTCACTGTC
>CAMDZU010000233.1 GCA_945910715.1 uncultured Clostridia bacterium | reverse complement strand
TGGTTTATACGTTCATATTCCCTTTTGCACAAGCAAGTGCCCCTACTGTGATTTTTACTCGGTGAAGTACAGTTGTTCATGTGCAAAGGAATATATGAACGCTGTAATAAGGAACATTGAGCATTACAATGAAACCTACGACACGGTTTATTTCGGCGGCGGAACACCTGTCCTGTTATGGCGGGAAATATGCGGTATAATGGGAAAAATCAGGCTTTCGGACAATCCCGAAGTAACAATTGAAGCCAACCCCTGCGTTACAACGAGAGAAGCTATTTGTTCATTAAAAGCCGCTAACGTGAACAGAATTTCATTCGGTGTTCAATCCCTCAGCAATGCAGAGCTTAAAGCCCTGGGCAGACGGCACAATGCCGAAACTGCGGTAAAGGCAATAAGCCTTGCCAAAGAATGTGAATTTGAAGATATTTCAGCTGATTTAATGCTTGCCGTTCCCGGTCAGACAAAAGAAAGCATAATAAAATCAATAGACGGCTTGTCTGCTCTGCCCCTTACCCATATTTCGGCTTATCTGCTAAAAATTGAGGAAAATACCCCATTTTACAGCCAGAAGCTTGATTTGCCCGACGAGGACGAAACGGCGGAAATGTATCTTACAGCTGTGGAACGTCTTGCAGAGAACGGTTTTTCCCAGTACGAAATTAGCAATTTCAGCCGAAATGGTAAAGTCTGCAGACATAATCTGAAATACTGGCGCTGTGAGGAATATATCGGAATCGGTCCTGCCGCCCACTCCTATTACAAGGGAAAACGCTTTGCGGTGGCCCGTGACATTGACCGCTTTATAAGCTCCCCTGTTCAGCAGGAGGAAATAACGGATAATTCCCCTCATTCCTTTGAGGAATACGCAATGCTTAAGCTGCGGCTTTCCGAGGGACTTACCTTTGAGGAATGTGAAAGCTTCGGCATAAGCAGAGCGGTTATGGAAGAGCGAATAAGGCTTATTCCGAAAGAATATATTGATGCCCACAATAACAGGATTTCCCTTACGCCAAAGGGTTTTCTTGTTTCAAACCTTGTTATTTCCAAGCTTATCGGCTACTAAAAAATATCCACCTTTGAAAAAATCAAAGGTGGATTTGTTATTTATTATCTAAATCAGCCCATTAACTTAACCATAACGGCTTTCTGTGCGTGGAGTCTGTTTTCAGCTTCGTCGAAAATTTCAGCAGCGTGGTTTTCAAATACCTTTGCTGTGATTTCTTCCTCTCTGTGTGCAGGCAGACAATGCATAACCATTGCGTCCGACTTTGCAACACTCATAATCTCATCGTTAATCTGATAGCCCTTGAAAGCGATTCTCCTCTTTTCGGCTTCGCCCTCCTGACCCATTGAAGCCCATACGTCGGTGAAAAGCACATCAGCGTCAGCAGCGGCTTCCTTAGGATTATTGACAAGCTTGAAGTTGGGGAACTGCTTTGCAAATTCAAGGGTTGCCTTTGACGGATAATAACCCTCGGGGCAAGCAAGTGAAACGTTCATACCAACCTTTAAACAGCCTACTGTGAGAGAGTTTGCCATATTGTTGCCGTCGCCGATATAGCACATTTTCAGTCCGTCAAGCTTGTTCTTGTATTCCCTTACAGTCATTAAGTCAGCAAGGACCTGACAGGGGTGAGAAAGGTCGGTCAGACCGTTGATTACGGGAATATTGCCGAATTCAGCAAGGTCCTCAACCTCTTTCTGCTCGAAGGTTCTGATCATAATTCCGTCAATGTACCTTGAAAGAACTCTTGCCGTATCCTGAACAGGCTCGCCTCTGCCAATCTGCATTTCGTTTGCGGAAAGGAACAGCGCATATCCGCCAAGCTGGTACATACCTGTTTCAAAGGAAACTCTTGTTCTTGTGGAGGCTTTCTGGAAAATCATACCAAGAGTCTTGCCCTTAAGGTGATTGTGGGGAATACCGTGCTTCTGCTCGTATTTGAGCTGGTCTGCGAGGTTAAGAATGTCAATGATTTCCTCTGTACTGAGGTCAAGCATTTTAAGTAAGTGTTTCATAATTCTATCCTTTCATTATTTCAGTAATTTTTCCAAAATCGCAATACCCTTGTCAATTTCCTCATAGGAAATTGTAAGCGGCGGCAAAAGTCTTACCTTTGTTTTTGCGGTAAGCAGCAGCAAGCCCTCGTCAAGAGCCGCCTTTACAACATCAGCAGCTTTCTTGTTTTTAAGCTCAATACCAACCATAAGACCGATACCGGACAGGCTTGCCACCTCGTCAATTGCCGAAATTTTCTTGCGGAGATAATCGGACTTTTCTCTTACCTCAGCAAGAAAGCTTTCATCTCCCGCCTTTTCGAGAACTGCAAGACCGCCTGCGCAAGCGATTGGGTTTCCCCCGAAGGTAGAGCCATGAGTGCCGGGAGTAAGCACCTGGGCGCATTTCTCTCCCGCAAGGCAAACGCCCATTGGAATACCGCCTGCTATGCCCTTTGCCAGCGTTGTTATATCTGCTTTTTTGCCGAACCAATCCCCTGCAAGGAATTTGCTCGTTCTGCCAACGCCCGTCTGTACCTCGTCGGCAATGGTAAGCACGTCCTTTTCGGCGCAGAGCTTATAAATCTCATCAACAAAATCCTGCTCCAAAGCGCAGACGCCGCCCTCGCCCTGAATGTATTCAAACATAACGGCACAGACTGTATCATCAAGCTTTGCTCTTAAATCCTCGATGTTGTTGGCTTCAACGTTGATAAAGCCCTCAACAAAGGGGAAAAAGTAGTTGTGGAAAACCTCCTGACCTGTTGCGGAAAGTGTGGCAAGTGTTCTTCCGTGAAAAGAGTTTACTAAAGTAATAATGTTGTGTCTGCCCTTTCCGTACTTGTCAAAGCTGTACTTGCGGGCAATTTTGATTGCACATTCGTTTGCCTCAGCACCTGAATTTCCGAAGAACATATTCTTGTAGCCTGTAATTGCAGTAAGCTTTTCCGCAAAATCAGCCTGCACCTTAGTGTAGTAGTAGTTGGAGGTATGCTGAATTGACTTTACCTGATTGCAGACCATATCAACCCATTTATCGTTGCAGTAGCCCAATGAATTTGTTCCGATACCCGAGCCGAAATCTATATATTCCTTGCCGTTTTCGTCAACGGCAATTCTGTCTTTGCCTTTTTCAAGAACAACGTCGTATCTGCCGTAGGAATGCATAACGTGTTCGTTAAATTTTTCAATAGTGGACATAATTAAACCTTTCTTAGTGTTTCCTCATATTATCATTGTACCTGCGCCCTCGTTGGTAAGCAGTTCAATAAGAATCGAGTGTGGGATTCTTCCGTCAATAATGTTGGTTTTCTTTACTCCACGTCGGACAGCCTCAACACAGCAATCAATTTTC
>CAMDZU010000232.1 GCA_945910715.1 uncultured Clostridia bacterium | reverse complement strand
CCCGATTTTTCTCTTTTGGAAAATGGGTCGGCGCTTTTTTCAAAGGGGATAAAGTAGTTCGCCGTCGGCATTGTGCCAACGTGAAGCGTATTGGGGTTTTCGTGATATAATTCCATTTTCTTCTCCTTGCTATAAATAAAGCTCCGCAGTGTGCTGAACGGCGGAGCTTTTTGGTTTTCGTTTTCCTCGTTTCAAGCGGTAAATGTTTTTACATTGCGTCCTCTCTCAGCCTGTACTTGCCCATAAGACTGGTAAGCGTATGAGCCTGAGCCGCCATTTCCTCGCTTGCGGCAGCGCTTTCCTGTGCGGCATAGGAGTTTGTCTGCACAACCCCGGAAATCTTTTCAATGCCCGTAAGCAGATCTTGTATAGCGTTTGCTTCGTCATCTGCCGAAACGGAAATTTCGCTGATAAGAGCATTGGTTTTCGCCGCCTTGTCAAGCACCTCGTTCATAGCGGAGGCGGTTGCGTTGGCAACGTCCTTGCCTGTGTTTACGGCGGAAATGGAGTCGTTGATAAGCTTGGTGGTGTTGCTTGCGGCCTCGGCTGATTTGCTTGCAAGGTTTCTTACCTCGTCTGCAACCACCGCAAAGCCCTTGCCTGCGTCCCCTGCTCTTGCCGCCTCAACCGCAGCGTTAAGAGCAAGAATGTTTGTCTGGAAGGCAATATCCTCAATGGTTTTGATGATTTTGACGATTTCGCCCGAGGTTTCCTCAATCTGCACCATTGAGTCAAGCATACGCTGCATTTCCTCGTTGCCTTTGCCGAGAGCGGCTTCGGACTGGTTGGAAAGCTCGCTTGCCGATTTTGCGTTTTCGGCGTTGCGGTTTACCTTTTCGGAAATTGCGTTTATGCTTTCGGAAAGTTTCTCGATCTGCTCAGCCTGTTCGGCAGCACCGCCTGCCAGCTTCTGAGAGCTGTCGGAAAGCTGCTCGGAGGCATTTGTTACAGAGCGAGCCGCATTGTTTATTTCGCTGTAATCCTTGTTGTCCTCGTCGAGAATGGTGTTGAGAGCGTTCTTGATAGCAACGAATTCGCCTATATATTCATAGTTTATGTAGAAGCTTACGTTGCCCTCGGAAATCTGCTGGAGAACGTAGGTAAGTTCGTCAATCATCTTTTTCAGGTAAGCCTTGGTTTCGTGGATTGAGCCGATAAGCTGACCCATATCGGAATCGTCCGCTTTAAGGGTAAATTCTCTGGACATTTCGCCCTTGGCAAAGTTGTTCAGCTCTTCCTTGATTGTTCTGATTGGCTTTAAGAAGTTCTTGGAATTATATATGATAAGGAATATCAGCAGGGCAATAACCACGAACATAATGGCATTTGACAGCTTAAGCAGCGCAGAGAGCACAGCGGAGGTATTTGCAAGGTCGCTGTCCGTTCTTGTTTTTACAGCCGCCACAAAGGCATTGCAGTTTGATGTGGACGCTGAAATTGCGTTAAGGTAAACATTGTCTGTGATGATTTTGCGGCAGCCGTCGAAATCGCCTGCGTTTGCAAGGGAGATTGCCTGCTGCTCCAGCTCGTTGAGCTTGTTTGCGGCATTTACAACGCTTTCGAAGTAGGAAATCTCATTGTCCGCAATGTAAAGGGCTTTTGTTTCCTCGGCGATAGCGTTGTAGTCCATATATGTCGCTGCGTTCTGCCATGAAGCCTTGTAGCGTGAATCGTTCGTGGAGCTGTATGCATTCAGCATGGCGAAACGGTACAGCGAATTTGTGTTAAGGTTATTGCAGTTGGTAATAAGGGTATTCTGGTCGTTGACCTCGTCTGCAAATTTGGAGGAATAAATAAACGAGGCAGCACAGCACGCCAATCCGCAGGCAAGAATAACTGCGCTGAAAATACAAAGGAATTTGACTATAAAGGACTGGCTTCTTAACAGCTTTTTGATTTTTGAAAGAAACCCTTTCATAAAATTCGCTCCTTATAAAATAGTAATCATTATCATATTATATTTTATCACCAAATAAACAAATTGTCAATATAAAATATAATAACTTTTGTGCAAAAAATAAAAGCCTGTCATATAGACAAGCTTTTATGTATAAAAAGTAATTTTTACTTGATAATTGTAAATCTGCCCACAAGAGGAAGCTCCTTGCATTTGCCCAATCCTGTGTTAATCATGCCGAAAAGGAGAAGACCGAGGTCGCAGAGGCTTACAAGAGCGGAAAGCAGGTTGAACAGTATTCCGATAAAAGGAATCATTCCCATAAAGGAGAAGATTGATGTAACAATGCCCAGCACAACGCTTGTGAGAAGCAGAATAAGAGCCTGATTTGCGTGGAATTTTCCGTAGCGTGAATCGGGACAGCACACCAGCGGAAGGAAGAACAAAATCCACAGGTATGAGATTACGCAGACAACCTTGTTATTGTTTATTTCTGTGGGGTCAAACTCGGCGGAGTGGTCGGGAGTGTCAAAAATAGCCGCAAAGCCGCTTTTGCCTGTATTGCCGTTTGAACCTGTGCCGTCTTTTACCGTCGCTTCGCTGATTGGCGTATGGGGTGCGCCGCAAACATTGCAGAATTTTGCGCTGTCGTCAATCTGAGCGCCGCATTTTTCACAAAAAGCCATAATAAACCTCCGTAATTACATAAAATAAGCATAAATACCTGCAATGTAACATTATACATCATATTTGCTTCAAGGTCAAGATTATTTTTGAGCAGAAACTGAAAATATTTCTCTTTTTGGCGGTTGTCTTAAAAACGGTTGCATTTATTACTGCAATGTGCTATAATTTTTAAAAAAGCATATACTTTTTAATATATTATATAAATAAAACGAATGCGAGGTAAGGTCTATGTGCGGAATTGTCGGCTTTACAGGCGACCGCCCATGCGTTGATATTCTGGTGGGCGCACTTAAAAATCTTGAATACCGTGGCTACGATTCGGCAGGAATTGCCGTTTTCGAGGACGAAAGAATAAAGACAGTCAAGGCAAAGGGGAAAATTGCAGAGGGCCTTGAAGTAAGGCTCCGTGAGGAAAAGCAGCTTGAAGCGGTTGCAGGCATCGGTCATACCAGATGGGCGACCCACGGCGAGCCGAGCGACATAAATTCTCACCCTATCGGCAACGGCAGAGTTTCCGTGGTGCATAACGGTATTATTGAAAATTACCGCAAGGTAAAGGAGTTTCTTACGTCAAAGGGCTACGGCTTTGAAAGCCAGACCGACACGGAAGCGGTTGCAAAGCTGCTGGATTATCACTACGAGGGAGACCCCGTTGACGCTATAATCAAGACAATCGGCGAAATCACAGGGGCTTACGCTCTCGGAATTATTTTCAGGGAGCATAAAAACAAGATATACGCTGTCCGTAAGGAAAGCCCGCTTATTGTGGGCAGGG
>CAMDZU010000231.1 GCA_945910715.1 uncultured Clostridia bacterium | reverse complement strand
ATAAAACCAAACAAACACAAAAAAGGGGGGGGCAAGGGGGCGAAGCCCCCAATCCTCACAACGAGGGGTAATAACAAAAAGGGGGCGAGCAGCCCCCTTATTTCCTTAAACGGGGTTTTAAAGGGGCAAGCCCCTTTCGACAATAGCGAGGGTCTCTCCTCAAGGGGCAAGCCGCCCCTTTTTCTTTCAACATTTTATTGACATTTGCCCCCTGCAAATATATAATAATATAAGACAACAACAAACTACATATACGAAAGGCAATATTATGAGCAAGTTTAAGGTAGCCGCTGTTTTCAGCGACAGAATGGTTTTGCAGAGAGGAAAAAACATCAACGTTTTCGGCTACGGCGAGGACGGACAAAGAGTTAAGGTTGAGTTTGAGGGGAACACCGCTTACGCTGCTGTCAAGGACGGAAAGTGGGTTGCAGTGCTGCCTCCTCATGAAGCGGCTGACGGGCTGACAATGACCGTTTCCTGCGGAGAGGAGAAGAAAACCTTTTCGGATATTGCAGTAGGCGAGGTATGGCTGGCAGGGGGTCAGTCCAATATGGAGCTTGAACTGCAGAATTGCAAGGGCGGCAAGGACGTGCTGAAAACCGACAAAAACCCGAATGTTCGTTTCTATTACACCCAGAAAAACTGCTACATGGACGACAAATTCTATGCGGACGAGGAAAACACCGCCTGGAGCTGCTTTGACGAGGAAAGCGCAAGGTGCTGGTCGGCGGTTGGCTATTTCTTCGCAAGGGATCTGGCAAAGCGACTTGGAGTTACGGTAGGTCTTATCGGCTGCAACTGGGGCGGAACAAGCGCCAGCGCATGGATGAGCAGAGAGAGCCTTCTCCGTGATATTGACCTGAAAACCTACGTTGACGAGTACGACGAGGCAATAAAGGGCAAGACCGACGAGGAAATGATAAAGGAATACCGTGAATATGAGGAGTACAGCGCAAAGTGGTACGAAAAGAGCCTTGTATTCTACGCTGAACACCCCGACGGCTCGTGGGACGAATGTCAGGAATACTGCGGCAAGAACCTTTATCCAGGCCCACAGGGTATCCTTAACCCCTATCACCCGGGAGCCCTTTACGACTCAATGGTACAGCGTGTCTGCCCGTACACAATCAAGGGCTATATATACTATCAGGGCGAAAGCGACGACCATAAGCCAAAAATGTACTACAAGCTTTTCAGAGGACTTATCGACCTGTGGCGCAGGGACTGGGGCGACGATGAATTGCCGTTCCTCCTTGTTCAGCTGCCAATGCACAGATATAAAGCAGATCCCGACTGGAAGCACTGGTGTCTTATCAGAGAGGCTCAGATGAAGGCCTACAAGACAATAAAGAACACGGGTATTGCGGTAATCACCGACTGCGGCGAGTTCAACGAAATCCACCCCAAGGACAAGGTGCCTGTTGGCGAGCGGCTTGCACTTCAGGCAATGTACCACGTTTACGGCGACAAAACGGTTAAGGCTTTCGGACCGCTTTACAAGGGACTGCTTTACAAGGAAGGCGCAATAGAGCTTTTGTTCGATTATGCCGAGGAGGGCTTTGAAACAAAGGGTCAGCCGGGCGGCTTTGAAATTGCGGGAGAGGACAAGAAGTTCGTTCCTGCGGATATGGCAATAAACGGTGACAGAATTACCGTTTCCTCAAAGGAAATTGCCGAGCCAAAATACGTCCGCTACCTGTGGACAAACTACGGGGACGTTACCCTTTACGGCAAGAACGGTATTCCCCTTGCTCCCTTCAGAACAAGCGAAAACGACGAATAATTTCCGAAAGGATTGATTAAATGCGCAGCTGCGGAATTTTAATGCATATAACGAGCCTGCCCTCTCCCTACGGCATAGGCACCTTTGGCGCTGAAGCGGAGGCCTTTGTGGACTGGCTCAAAGCAAGCGGTCAGAAATACTGGCAGGTTTTGCCCCTTGGACCCACGGGCTACGGGGATTCCCCCTATCAGTCCTTCTCCACCTTTGCAGGCAACCCTCTGCTTATCGACCTTGACGACTTGGTGGAAAACGGTATGCTCACAAAGGAACAGTGCGCCGAGGCGGATTACGGCGCAGACCCCTCCTTTGTGGATTACGAAAAGGTAACACGCACAAAGATGAAGCTGCTTGAGGATGCGTTCACCCATTTTGAGGAGGACGAAATCGCCTACGTTTCCTTTATCAAGGACGAAGCGTGGTGGCTGGACAATTACGCTCTCTATATGGCGATAAAGGAAAGCAACGGTCAGGCTTCATGGCAGAATTGGGACGAGGACCTTAAAATGCGGAAGCCCGAGGCTCTCCAAAAGGCAGGTGATGAGCTGCACGACCGTGTTTCCTTCTGGAAATTCGTTCAATATACATTTTACCGTCAGTGGCAGCAGCTTAAGCGCTACGCTAACCGCAATGACGTGAAAATTATCGGCGATATTCCTATTTATGTGGCAATGGACAGCGCAGACGTGTGGGCGAATAAGGAGCTTTTCCTACTTGACAGAGAGGGAAATCCCACCGACGTTGCAGGCGTTCCCCCCGATTATTTCTCCAAAACGGGACAGCTGTGGGGAAATCCCATTTACAACTGGGAGAAAATGAAAGAGGACAGATACTCCTGGTGGATAAAGCGCATTGGCAAATCGGCGGAAATGTTCGACCTGCTCCGCATAGACCATTTCAGAGGCTTTGACACCTACTATGCAATTCCCTACGGCGAAACCACCGCAATCAACGGCAAATGGCTGGTTGGCCCCGGAATGGACTTGTTTAATGAGGTAAAGGCGCAGCTTGGCTCTGCAAATATTATAGCCGAGGATCTGGGCGATATTTTCGATTCGGTAAAGGAGCTGCTTAAAGCAAGCGGTTTCCCCGGAATGAGAGTGCTCCAGTTCGGCTTCAATCCCAAAAACGAGGACTCCGACCACCTGCCCCACCGCTATCCGCCTAACTGCGTGGCATATACGGGAACTCACGACAACGCAACCATAATGCAATGGCTGAGAGAGGCGGACAGGGATTCCGCCAAAATGGCAAAGCGCTATGTAAAGCCCAATTTCCTTGAGAAATTCAATCGGGCGGCTATCAGAAGCCTTTATATGAGCAGCGCAGGACTGGTTATTATTCCAATGCAGGACGTGCTGGGACTGGGCGGCAAGGCGAGAATGAACGTTCCCTCCACCCTTGGCGGCAACTGGAAATGGCGCATGAAAAAGGGCGCAAACAGCGAAAGAGTAGGGGAAAAGCTGAAGGAGCTTGCGGATACCTATTTCAGATAAAAGAATAACCGAGGGTTTCCCCTCGGTTCAGAGTGTCGAAAAAGTCATTTTGAAAGTTTAGGTCAAGCCTTTTCAAGAGGCTAATGTT
>CAMDZU010000230.1 GCA_945910715.1 uncultured Clostridia bacterium | reverse complement strand
ATTTTCCTCGGTGTAACGGTAACGGAGGCGGCTGTAATGGGCGCGGTGCTGGGAGCTGTTTCCCCTGCGGTGGTCGTGCCCCGAATGGTAAGCCTTATGGAAACAAAATACGGCACGGACAAGAGCATACCGCAGCTTATTCTTGCAGGAGCCTCCTGCGATGATATTTATGTAATCGTGCTGTTTACAACCTTTTTAAGTATGGCGCAAGGCGGCAGCGTATCCGCTCTTGATTTTGCAAAAATACCTGTTTCAATAGTGCTGGGAGTGGCTTTGGGAGCATTGACGGGCTTGCTTTTAAGCCTGTTTTTCGAGCTTTGCTGCAAGAATAATTACCTTATCAGAAACAGCCTAAAGGTAATTATCGTACTTGGAACTTCATTCCTGCTTATTGCCGCCGAGAGTTGGCTTGAGGGAATTGTATCTGTATCGGGACTACTTGCGGTGGTAAGCATGGCGTGCGTTTTGAAAATCAAAAGCACTGAATCGGTAACAAAGCGCCTTTCCGAAAAATTCGGCAAGCTCTGGATTGCCGCCGAGGTAATTTTGTTTGTGCTTGTTGGCGCGGCGGTGGATATAAGATATACCGCCGAGGCAGGCTTAATGGCGGTGGCAATGATTTTTACCGCTCTTGCAGTTAGAGCGGTGGGAGTGCTTTTGTGTATGGTAAAAACAAGGCTTTCGTGGAAGGAGCGGCTTTTCTGCGTTTTCGCCTATCTGCCCAAAGCAACAGTACAGGCGGCAATAGGCTCAATTCCTCTTGCGGCAGGATTGCCGTGCGGAAAAATTGTCCTTTCGGTAGCTGTTGTGGGAATTATTATAACCGCACCTCTCGGCGCATTTCTGATGGATTTCAGTTATAAAAAGCTGCTTAATAAGGAGCTGTGAGCGTAATATGTACTTGATTTTGTTCAGCTTGTAGTTGGCAACAAAAATACAGTTACAAAACCGTCAATATGACGAATGTGCGGATAAACAGCATTTTTGCTTGATTTTGGCAGGCTTATATGATATACTTACAACATAAAAACGATTACACAAAGTTTTTGCCAAAAATAAAACGATTACACGGAGATAATATGAGAGTTGTTGATTATAAATTTGCCAATGCGCCAATTCCCGGCGGCGGTTTTGTAACGGGCTTGCTTTTCCACAGACAAGAAAATCTGCTTTACGCAAGGACGGATGTGGGCGGTGCTTACAGATTTGATAACAGAAGCGGAAGCTGGAATTCCCTTATGGACAGCGTTGACGGAATATCAACAGAGCTTGCAAGACCATTAAGCATTGCCCTTGACGACAATCCCGACAGTCTGTACATAGCCTGCGGAGAGCGTGAAAACGGCTTTCTCGCCATTTCTCACAACAGGGGAGAAAGCTTTGAAATGTGCTCTGTTCCTGCGCATATTCACGGAAATTCAAGAGGACGTGGAACGGGAGAAAGGCTTGCTGTAAGCGGAAGCAATGTATTTTTCGGCAGCACAGACAAGGGTCTGCTTTTTTCGCCCGACCTTGGCAAAACGTGGCAGACGCTCAATGTTTTCGGTGAAAAGGAAATCACCTTTGTTCATAAAGAGGACAGCTTTATTGTTGTGGGAACATCGGGTGAAGCAAACAGCCAAAACAACGTGCGAGGTCACAGCGTTTATGGTGCCTACAACAAGGGCGCTGATTGTGAGCCGCTTGACTACACCCTTGAGGAATACGGCGAGGAAAGCAGTCTGAAAGGCTTTGTAGGCTCTCATTGCGATTTTGACGGCAGGTATCTGTACATTACCTTTTCCGAAAGCGGAAAAATGGACGGAATTAACTTCTCACTTTACGCTTGCGACAGCGGAAGCCTTGCAAATGGCGCAGTAATGCGGTTTGAACTGAAAAACGGCAGGCTTTGCGAGGGTGAGGACATTACGCCCTTCGGGGAGAAATGCGGCTTTTCCGGAATATGCACAGAGGGCGGTGTTCTTGTTACATCAACCGTCTGCAATCATAGGGGCGACAGCATTTATCTTTCTGCCGACTGCGGAAACAGTTGGAAAACTATAATGCACGGTCTTGAGGTAGGGGAGTATGACTGGAATGTGCCTTATATGAAGCCTGAATATAACAACAACGGCAACCTTGTTCACTGGATTAACGATATTAAAATTAACCCTCATAACTTAAATCAAGCTTTTTTTACAACGGGTACAGGCATTTTCACAACGGACAATCTCCTTTCGGAAACCGTTCTGTGGAAGCCAAGCTGCAACGGCATTGAGGAAACGGTACATCTTAATGTTTATGCTCCGCCAAGCGGCAAAGTACGGCTTATTGACATTGTGGGAGATTTGGGCGGCTTTGCCTTTGAGGAGCTTGACAAACCCTGTGAAAATTCCTTTGCCGACGAAAAGGGCGACCGTTACATAACCTGCCTTAATGCCGATTTCCCCGACAATAACCCCGACTATGTGGTCTGCACTCCAAGAGGAAATTGGGTGGGACGGACAAAGGGCGGTCTTATTCTGTCAAAGGATAATTGCAGGACGTGGCGGCGGATTGACTGTCCCTACGGCTTGTCAGCCTACATTGACGGACTGCTTAAGGAAATTGAAAAGCCCAACGTAAATTCGGGCTGGACGGCGGTTTCAGCCGACGGAAGGGCAATAGTCTGGGCGGTATGCGACAGGGTTTTTATGCCTGTTGACGGACTTTGCGTAACCTTTGACGAGGGCAAAAGCTGGGAAAAGTGCAATATTTTCGATATTGACGGAAACAAGATAAAAGGTACGGACAGATACCTCAAACCCTATTCCGACAGGGTGAATGGTGCTGTTTTTTACGGCATTGGAGAAATGGGCAGGCTGTATGTCAGCACCGATTACGGCAGGAATTTCTATGAGATCAGGTCGGAGCTTCCCGTCTTTAAAAACGGCAGATTTGATCAGATTTTCCGCTGTCATATTACCGCACAATACGGAAAATCGGGAGTTTTGTGGATTGCTCTCGGAAAAGACGGACTGTGGAAGGTCACGGTAAACGCTGAGCAAAGGTCGGCGGAGTTTCATCGGATTACAGCCGAGTTTGTTTCAGGGGCAGGCATTGGAAAGGCAGCGGATGGCTCGACCTGCGATACCTTGTTCATCAGCGGAGCTGTAGGCGGCGAATACGGCTTTTACCGCTCCTTTGACGAGGGAAAAAGCTGGGAGAAATGCGGCGACAGCAAGCACCTTTTCGGCAGGATAAACGCTATGTGCGGCGATATGAGAGATTTCGGCAGATTTTACCTTGCTACCGACGGACGAGGGGTTATTTACGCAGATGAGCGACAATAAACTTGTTAAGTAAATTAAGGCGAAAATTTAAGTAAATAATTCTCAAAAACCTATTGCATTTCCGTTTTG
>CAMDZU010000229.1 GCA_945910715.1 uncultured Clostridia bacterium | reverse complement strand
TCCCGGGATAATGTCGCCCTCGAGAGTACCTCTTGTAATATCGGGCTCAACGTCGGGCTCAAGACCTCTGTGCATAATGAGCTGATACTTCATTGTGCGTGAAACAAGCTTGCAGGCAGGAGTATTGCCGCAGTGGAAGCCCATAAAGGTATCCTTCTGCGTATATGGGAACTTGCCCTCAACGCCTTCCTTGAAGATGTTTGCGGGAACTGTGTTGTTGATGTCAAGGAGAGTAGGAGCGTCAGCTGTTATGCAGGCTGCAATATATTCGCTTAATGCTCCGTAAATATCAACCTCGCAGGCAACGGGGATTCCTCTTGATGTAAGGCGTGAGTTTACATAGCAGGGAACGCAGCCGAACTGGGTCTGGAATGCAGGCCAGCACTTGTTTGCAAACGCAACGTACTTGCGTGAGCCCTTATGAGCCTCTGCCCAGTCAAGAAGTGTGATTTCAAGCTGTGCAAGTCTTGGGAGAATACCTGCCATCTTGTTGCCCTCGCCAAGCTCCTTTGCCATATCAGCAACAACCTCGGGGATTCGTGGGTCGTCCTTGTGCTTGTTGAAGGATTCGAATAAATCAAGCTCAGAGTTTTCCTCGATTTCAACGCCGATATTGTAAAGCTGCTTGATAGGCGCATTGCAGGCAAGGAAGTCCTGGGGACGTGGACCAAAGGAAATAATCTTAAGGTTGTTAAGACCTATGATTGCTCTTGAAACGGGAACAAATTCCTTGATCATATCAGCAACCTCGTCGGGTGTGCCAACGGGATATTCGGGGATATATGCCTTAACGTTTCTTAAGTTAAGGTTGTAGCTTGCGTTAAGCATACCGCAGAAAGCGTCGCCTCTGCTGTCGCAAAGACTGTCGCCGCAGTCCTCTTCAGCCGCAGCAACAAACATTACAGGGCCGTCAAAGTTCTTTGCAAGCAGCGTTTCGGAAGATTCGGGACCGAAGTTTCCGAGATAAACAACAAGTGCGTTGCACTCAGCCGCCTTAAGCTCCTCGAGAGCCTTTAACATATGTACTTCGTTTTCGATTGTGGTGGGACATTCGTAAATTTCGCCGCCCTTTGCCTTGTAAGCCTTTACAACAGCCTCACGTCTTGAAGCGGAAAGGGACATTGGGAAACAGTCACGGGATACCGCAACGATACCCATTTTTACTTCAGGGATATTCTTCATACAATCCTCCATAAATAAATATAATGCCGAATCAGTTGGTGCAAACGTTTACTTTGTCACAAAGACGTGCTCCCTGCTGATTTACAGCTTTACACTATTTTAGCATATATCAACAAATATTTCAAGTAGCTATAAAAATTTTTATTGTATTATTTTATGAAAACATCACGGCAATTCAATGCAGTAAACCGTTCTGAACCGGAAATTTATTATTTTGTCATAAAAAACCACTGAAATTTATGAAATATTTCAGCCGTTAATTGTTGCATTTACAATAAAAATGTGGTAGAATTCAATTAAAGGCTTTTATTTAGGAAAACGGAGGACAGAAATGAGCAATATCAATATGACATCCGAACAGCTTCCATGGATAATTTTTGAACTTAACGACTACTATTATGCGGTAAACACAAGGTATGTAACGGGTATTGTTATGATGCCGTCAAGCATTGTTCCCGTGCCCGAAGCCCCCGAAATCTTCAGAGGTATCTGTGAAATAAGGGACGAGGTTGTGCCGCTGCTGGATATGAGGCTGCTTTTCGGAATGCAGTCTGTTGAACAGGAATACGAAGAATTCAGAAATATGATAACTCAGCGTAAGCTTGACCACGAAAACTGGATAAGAGAGCTTGACCGTTGCCTTGAACGGAACGAGCCCTTCCGTCTTCAGCTTGACCCCTGCAAATGCGCTTTCGGGCAGATGCTTTCAACCTTCAGGAGCCACAGCAATATGATAAACAGCCATCTCAAAAAGATAGAGGGCCCTCACGCCGAGCTTCATAACACAGGCGCAAAGGCAATCGAATGTGAAAAGAGGGGCGAGGATTACAGAGAACAGCTTGAAAAAATCCACACAATCCTTGCGCCCAGAATAAGCACTCTCCTTGACGAAACCTCGGATATTTTCCGCCACCATTACCGTGAAATGATAATCACCCTTTCGGATAATCACAAATCCCTTGGAATTATCGTTGACGAGGTTGTTGCCGTTGATTCAATCGAAATGGTTGCAGACAAGGAAAAGATTCATCAGCTCCACCGTTCGCCTTTCGTAAACGGCGTTGCGGTAAGCCCCAAAATTCAGGGTCAGATTATCGTCATTGACGAGGAAGTGCTGATAAACGAGCGCAATATTATCGGGCAGGAGGAAAACTCCCTAAGCGAGCTTTCAAAGCACATTGAAACCAAGGAATAATCACATTGACTATACAAAAAGACCGCTGTCGGTATAACAGCGGTCTGTTTTTGTCTGATTAACTTATCAGAAGCAGGAGTTGAATGCGTCCACGCCAATCTGAGTCTGTTCCTCTGCGAAAACTGCTCTTTCCTCGTCTGTTGCGTCCTGACGGTCGTCGTAAGCGCCTGCTAAGATGAATGCAACAAAGTTGCCGTTTCTTACAACTCTTGAAGCGTTTACCTTTGCAACGTTCATAGGATACTGCATTTCATCGTTCACCTTTGAATCACGATAAGCGTTGAGGGCTGCTTCAACTGCGTCTGCCTGACCTTCCTTTGCCTCAACAACGATTACTGTATCAACGTGAGTGCTGATCATAGGAGTTTCGGCAGTGATTGCGTTGTACATATCCTCTGTAAGACCGAACATATCTTCAATCATATCGCCCGGTACAAGCATATTGGGCAGGTAGTTTTCGCCGTAAGCTTCACGGATTTTTGCAATTACAACGTCAGTTGTGCTGGAGGTGTCGGGAGTTTCCTCGGAAACGGATGTATCTGATGTTGTTTCCTCGGAGGTAGCTTCTGTGGTTGTTGCTTCTGTTGTTGCTTCGGTTGTTGCTTCGGTAGTGGTAGCGGCTGTGGTTGTATCGGCTGTGCCGTTGTTTCCGCAGGCTGTGACTGCAATTGCGGTCATAGCTGCCATAAGTGCAATACAAATAATTTTCTTCATAATGGTAGGTTCCTTTCTGATTTTGTTCTTATTATGCAGAAATTTCTGTTATTTATTCAGCATTTTCTGCATTTTCTTCGGTTGGTTTCTGTTCCTCTTCATTTGCGGCTTCATTCTGCGAATTGTCTGAAATTACGGGTACGGGCTTTCTGATAAGCTGCTGATTGAACACAATCTCGCTGTCAAATTTTGTTTCCAGCCACGATTTAAGCTGCTTCTGCTCGTCATAGGTAAGACCCGTGTTCACTCCCACAATAGCGACGATTATTCCGTCCTTATTAACAGTTTCACCGT
>CAMDZU010000228.1 GCA_945910715.1 uncultured Clostridia bacterium | reverse complement strand
GCAAAGCGGTGGGCTCAACCTATAGACAAAGTCTATAGGTTGATTAGGAAATAGTATAAAAGCGTATCATTGTGCCCATATCCTTTACAAATAATCCAAAACCGTCCAATCTCATTTTCCTTTTCCTCTCTGTTATAAAGCCAACAAGCCGCCTTTGACATTGCCAAAGGCGGCTGAGCTTATTTGCCGTTTATGTTCTTTTTCAGATCCTCGCCGAACTTTTTCAGCTTATCCATAAAGCTGCTGCTCTTTTCATAATTCTTTTCGTTCAGCTCGTTTTCAAAGGCCTGCAAAGCTTCCTTCTGCTTCTTTGTAAGGTGCTTTGGTACTTCCACTACCACCTTTACCATCTGGTCGCCTCTGCTGTCGCTGCGGAGCTTCTTTACGCCCTTGCCCTTAAGACGGAATACCGTACCGGGCTGTGTGCCCTCGGGAATTGTGTACTGCACATTGCCGTCTATTGTAGGAACAGTCATCTCTGCGCCAAGAGCAGCCTGTGTATAAGTAATCGGTATCTCGCACCATAAATCGTAGGCTCTGCGCTCGAAAATGGGGTCCTTTCTGACGGAAATGCGAATGTTCAGATCGCCTCTCGGACCGCCGTTTGCGCCGATATTGCCCTCGCCGTTTACGCACAGGGTCTGTCCGTCGTCGATACCTGCCGGAACATTGAACTTGATTTTCTTTTTCTTCTGAACACGGCCCTGACCGCTGCAGGTCGGACAGGGAGTTTCAATGATCCTGCCCTTGCCCGAGCATCTTGAACATACTCTTGTGCTGGACATTGCGCCGAGAACCGTGCGCTGCTGGAAACGTACCTTGCCTGCGCCGTTACAGTCGGGACAGGTTTTGGGCGAAGTGCCCTTCTTTGCGCCGCTTCCGCCGCAGTCGTCGCAGTTTTCCGCTCTTGTAATTTCTATTTCGTGGGTTATGCCCTTGCAGGCCTCCATAAGGCTGATTTCAAGACTGACTGCAATATCAGAGCCTCTTCTGGGAGCGTTGGGGGTTGCGCTTGCTCTGCCGCCGCCCATTCCGCCGCCGAAAATGGAGTCGAAAATATCTCCTAAATCAATACCGTCGCCGCTGCTGAAGCCGCCGCTGAAGCCGCCGAAACCGCCTCCGAAGCCGCCGCCTGCACCGCCGCCGTAGGACGGGTCAACTCCTGCATGACCGAACTGGTCGTATCTTGCACGCTTCTGAGGGTCGGAAAGAACCTCGTTTGCTTCGTTTATTTCCTTGAATTTTTCGGCAGCGTCGGGGGACGGGTTAACGTCGGGGTGATATTCCCTTGCTTTTTTACGGAATGCACGCTTGATTTCGTCGTCGCTTGCGCCCTTGGAAATGCCCAGCACCTCGTAATAATCTCTTTTTTCTGCCATTGCTAATGACCTTACCTTCCTTGTATGGGTAGGCAGCCCACAGGCTTAACGCCCTTCGCCGCCATTTAAAATGCTGTGGTAAATCACCACAAGGGGCAGCCTTGGCCGCCCCTGTGCAATGTTAAGTTGATTATACTTCCTTGTAGTCTGCGTCAACTACGTTGTCGTCGCCGGGGTTAGCCTGGCTTGTGCCTGTGCCCTGAACATCAGCAGCCTGAGCGGCAGCGCCCTGTTCCTGATAAATTCTGCCGGCTACGTCGTAGAACGCCTTCTGAAGCTCGTCCTTCTTTGCCTTGATAGCCTCGATATCAGAACCCTTGAGAGCCTCCTTGAGAGCCTCAATCTTGGGGTTAACGTTGGACTTGTCAGCTTCTGTAAGCTTATCGCCGAATTCGCCCATTGCCTTTTCGGTCTGATATACCATCTGGTCAGCCTCATTGCGTGTATCAACCTCTTCCTTGCGCTTCTTGTCCTCAGCAGCGTAAGCTTCAGCTTCCTTAACAGCCTTGTCAATATCTTCCTTGCTCATATTTGTGGAAGCGGTGATTGAAATGTGCTGTTCCTTGCCTGTACCCAAATCCTTTGCGGAAACATTAACGATACCGTTTGCGTCAATATCGAATGTAACCTCAATCTGGGGGATTCCTCTCGGTGCGGGAGCAATGCCGTCAAGACGGAATGTACCGATTGACTTGTTGTCCTTTGCAAACTCACGCTCGCCCTGTAAGATGTTGATATCAACGCTTGGCTGATTGTCGGAGTAGGTTGAGAAAATCTGTGACTTCTTGGTAGGAATTGTGGTGTTGCGCTCAATCATTCTTGTGCAAACGCCGCCTGCTGTTTCGATACCGAGTGAAAGGGGAGTAACGTCAAGAAGAAGTAAGCCTGTAACCTCCTTGTTAAGAACGCCGCCCTGTAAAGCTGCGCCCATTGCAACACATTCATCGGGGTTAATGCCCTTGAAGGGATCCTTGCCAAGGTAATTCTTTACTGCTTCCTGTACGGCAGGAATACGGGTTGAGCCGCCGACTAACAGAATCTTGTCGATTTCGTTCAGCTTTAAGCCCGAGTCTGCAACCGCCTGCTTTAACGGTCCCATTGTAGCGTCAACAAGGTCTGCTGTCAGCTCGTTGAACTTTGCTCTTGTAAGAGTTACGTTCATGTGCTTCGGGCCTGTTGCGTCTGCTGTGATATATGGAATGTTGATGTTTACGGAGGTTGTGTTTGAAAGGGCGATCTTTGCCTTTTCAGCCTCGTCCTTTAATCTCTGCATAGCGAACTTATCGTTTGTAAGGTCTGTGCCGTCTGTTCTCTTGAATTCGCTTACAAGGAAGTTGATGATTCTCTGGTCGAAGTCGTCGCCGCCCAAATGGTTGTTGCCGGCTGTTGCAAGAACCTCCTGAATACCGTCGCCGATTTCGATTACGGATACATCGAAGGTACCGCCGCCAAGGTCGTAAACAACAATCTTCTGGTCGTTTTCCTTATCAATGCCGTAAGCAAGAGCTGCGGCTGTCGGCTCGTTGATGATACGCTTTACGTCAAGACCTGCAATCTGACCTGCGTCCTTTGTAGCCTGACGCTGTGAGTCTGTGAAGTATGCAGGAACTGTGATAACGGCTTCCGTTACCTTTTCGCCAAGGTAGTTTTCAGCCTCGTTCTTAAGCTTTGTAAGAATCATAGCGGAAATTTCCTGCGGTGTGTAAGACTTGCCGTCAATGTTTACCTTGTAGTCCTCGCCCATGTGGCGCTTGATTGAAATAACCGTTCTGTCAGGGTTTGTAACTGCCTGGTTCTTTGCAAGCTGACCTACAAGACGTTCGCCGTCCTTTGTGAATGCAACAACAGACGGTGTTGTTCTTGAGCCCTCGCTGTTTGTGATAACTGTTGCTTCGCCGCCTTCAATAACGGATACGCATGAATTTGTTGTACCTAAGTCGATACCAATAATCTTTCCCATGATAATAGTCTCCTTTTTATATAATAGATTTACTTGAATTGCATTATTAT
>CAMDZU010000227.1 GCA_945910715.1 uncultured Clostridia bacterium | reverse complement strand
AGAGCAAAAATCAGAAAATGTTTCTGCTTAACCTTGTTGTTATGGTTACGGGAACGAGCTTTGACGAGCTGGATAACAATACGGATAAAATTGAAGCGGTATTCCGTAAGCACGTTTGCACTACTTCAAGAGCAAACTTTCAGCAGGAGGACGCTATGGCAAGCTGCTTACCCCTCGGAAACTGCCGCTTAAAAGTGCGCCGTACCCTGACTACGGAAAGCGCCTGCGTATTTATGCCGTTTAACTCAAAGGAGCTGTCGCAGAAAGGCGGCGTTTACTACGGCTTAAATCAGACTACCAACAATCTGATTATCTTTAACCGTGCGAGCCTTATCAATGCCAACGGCTTTATTCTCGGCTGCCCCGGTGCGGGTAAATCTTTCAGCGCAAAGCGAGAAATGCTCAATGTGTTCTTGGCTACTAATGATGATATTATCATCGTTGACCCCGAACGAGAGTACACAAATCTTGTAAAGGCAATCGGCGGCGAATTGCTGTATATATCCGAAAGCAGTAACACACACCTTAATCCCCTTGAAATCTCCATTGAGGAATACAACAAGGGCGAAGATGTGGTAAGCTCCAAATACGACTTTTTCCTGTCGTTCTTTGAAACGATTATGGGAAAGCAAGGTATTTCGCCCGAACAGAAAACCATTATCGACAACTGCTTGCACGAGGTATATAGGGATTTCCTGCTCGGCAATACCACGGAAATGCCTACTCTCAAAGACTATTATGAGGTTTTATCCAAACAGCAGTCCGAAGAAGCAAAGCCGCTGTATATGTCCCTTGAACTTTATGTAAACGGCTCTATGAAAACATTCTCCTACCCGTCCAACGTTGATGTTAATAACCGTGTGGTTGTGTATGATATTAAGGATTTGGGTAAGCAGCTAAAACCTCTCGGAATGATGGTCGTTCTTGAAAATCTGTGGGACAAAATTGTCCGCAACCGTGAGCGTGGTATTCGTACCCGTATTTACATTGACGAGATTTATCTGCTGTTCCGCAACGAGGAAAGCGCAAACTTCCTGTTTGAGCTTTACAAGAGAGCGAGAAAATGGGGCGGTATTCCGACGGGCATAACGCAGAATGTTGAGGACTTATTAAAATCCGATACAGCTCGTTCTATGCTTTCCAACTCTGAATTTATACTTATGCTTAATCAGGCGGCAAGCGACCGTGACAAGCTGGCGCACCTTTTGAAGATACCCGAAAATATGATGAATTTCGTAACGGGAGCGCCCGCAGGTTCGGGCTTGATATACTGCGGTCTTAATGGCTCTCTGCCTTTTAAGGACGATTTCCCTACGGATACAAAGCTGTATAAGTTGATGACAACAAAATTCGGAGAGTAAAGCTCCCGAATAATGAAGGGAGTGATACAAATTGAAAGTAATCAACAGTAAAGGCGGTGTTAAGGCTCGTTCTGTGAACGACAGGGCTATTGAACATAGCATTTCGCAGAAAACGGAATTGTCGAAGAAGAACGAACGAGAGCTTACAGGAAAAGCCGAAAGAACCGTTCATCAAGCAGAAAGGAACGCCCCAAAAGCGGAAACAAGAAACGGCGCTGTTCCAAACAGACCTATTCCTGCACAGCAGAAAAAGAACGGCGTTGCTTTATCGAAAGCCTGAATGAGAAGATGAACGATGTCCTTGAAAACCGAAGCGACCGCAACCGTTGGATAAATCACTTTTTACAGTTCACCTCTATGCAGGAGATTGACAGGAGTGCCGTTGTACGGCTGATACACTGTATTTGCATAACAGGAAAGAAAGAGCTGGAAATCACCTTTAACTACTATGACGAATACCGAAAAGCCGTAAATATGGTGGAGCAAATGACTACTGAAAGGAGAGTTGGCTGATGGCAAGGAAAAGCAGAAAGAACATACCCGAAGCAGTACCCGTGCAAAATGACTTGTTCATCAACACCGCTCTGTATATCAGACTTTCGGTTGAGGACGGCAAGAAGCGCAGTAACTCCATTGAAAATCAGCAGCTCATTATCAACGATTATATATCGGACAAGCCCGAATTTAAGGTTTATGACACCTACATTGATAACGGTCTGACCGGGGCTACCTTTGACCGTCCGAGTTTTCAGCGTATGCTCGCCGATATTGAAGCAGGATACATAAACTGCGTTATTGTGAAAGACCTGTCAAGGCTCGGCAGAAACGCAATAGATACAGGCTACTATATCGAGCAGTATTTCCCGAAGAATAAGGTGCGGTTTATTGCCGTTACCGATAGCTTTGATACGGCAAATCCGAGTAGGTCAAGCGGTATAATGCTGCCGTTAAAGAATATGATAAACGAGGCGTACGCTATTGACATCGGCAGAAAAATACGAGCGCAGGCTCATCAAGATATGCTTGACGGCAACTTTGTAGGAGCAAGAGCGCCGTTCGGGTATCGCAAAGACCCCGATAACTGTCATAAGCTTCTGATTGATGAAGCGACTGCTCCGATTGTACGGCAGATATTTGAATGGTCTGCGGCAGGGATTGGCGTAAATGTTATTGCAATAAAGCTGAACGAGCTGAACACCGTAACCTCAAGCGAATACAAGCGTTCCACGTCAGAGCCGAACAAACGATACAAACAAAGTTCACATTGGAACTCGTTCACTGTTCAGCATATCCTTGACAATCCTGTTTACACGGGCGATATGGTGCAAGGAAAAAGCAAGACTATTGAACGTCATAAACAGATAGCGGTTAGCCCCGATGAATATATCATTGTAAGAGGTACTCACGAGCCGATTGTAAGCCGAGAGATGTTTGAAAAGGCGAAGCAGCTCCGAGAGGCTGTGCGAGAAGAATACAAGCAGAAATCCGTTGACCCTTATACCGAAAACATATTCAAAGGTATAATCTTCTGCGCCCATTGTGGTAAGCCGCTTCATCGTTGCCGTCAGAAGCGTAAAACAAAGGCTGATAATTATTCATTTCGTTGTATTGCGAATAGTAGAATTGCCAAAGGCGTGTGCGTTGGCGTTCATATATATGAGAACAAAGTTATTGAAGCTGTTGCAAGCGGCATTAGGGATATTGTCGGTAAATACGCATATTCGTCTGCCGAGTGCAGTTCTGTTAAGCGACAGAAATCACAGCTTACCAAAAGCATATCCGAGTATCAGAGTGAGCTTGAAAAGGTACTGTCTTTCGTCCGCAGCCTTTATGAAAACTTTGTCGAGGGAATAATCTCTAACGACGAGTATATCTCTTTCAAATCTGATTACAGCGAAAAGGCTGCAAATCTGAAAGAGAAAATCACAACGGCGAAAAGAGAGCTTTCGCAAATTGAGGACACTCTGCAAAAGAGGGAGCTTGTAGCGAAAAGCACTAAAGCCTTTATGAAAAACGGCAAGCTAACTTGGTCT
>CAMDZU010000226.1 GCA_945910715.1 uncultured Clostridia bacterium | reverse complement strand
TGTTGGTAGTGAAAAATACAACAATGCAATCTCAAAACGAATGGATGTCAGAAAAGAGATATATGATGATATTTCACGCGACTATGGAAACAGCAACATTGTAACGCATTATTACGATAAAGACTGTCCCGTACCGATTTGGGCAATTTTTGAAATAATCAGTCTTGGCGAATTTGGCTATTTCATTTCTAGTTTGAACGCCAATACCAGAGCAAGAATATCCTCATCAATAGGAGTAAAGTCCAGCTTTGATATGGATTCAAGATTGGTGGAGAAAATTGTGTTCACGCTTAAAGATTTAAGAAATGCGGTGGCACATAATAATACGGTTTTTGATACAAGGTTCAAAACAGGCAAGGTAAGTTATCGAATATCAAAGTACATAGCCTCAGAAATAGGTATAAGCAATATTACTTTCAATTCAATCGTTGACTATGTCGTGCTGATTTCGTTTGTGATGAAGCTTTTGCAATGCACAAAAACAGATATTACCAATTTCATTAAACAGTTTGATGAAGCTTGTGAGGCCCTCAGAAAAGCTGTTCCAACCACAATATATGCTAAAATTATTTATACAGATACAAAGAACAAACTGAACTCCTTAAAAATTTTTTTATAATTTTTAAAAAAGTATTGCATTTTTTTGCAGTATGTGATATAATATAATACAGAATAGCGGCGGACGTCTGCGGACTAAGCCTAAGGGGGTCGGATGCGTCCGGCTCTCTTTTTTTATGATTCTTTATTTTATCGGTTTTCCTTCAAGCTCCTCTCTCTTGCTATCAATATCGTAAAGATACCCCATAATCATACTTTTCATCTCTGAACCGCCCTCTTTTTCAAATTTACGGAGCATATCGGCAGACTGTTTTACGAACTCCCTACGAAGGGCTTGATATTCAGCTTTAAATACATCAGAGTAGCTGTGCCAAGCCTTGTTTTTGTGAATGAAATTCTCAAATGAGTATTTCAATTTCTGCCGCTCTGAATGTACTGTTTCCTCGCACTTTTCTCGATAAACCGCCTTGCTGTTCTTCTTGCGAAGCACCTTGCACTCCTCGCAGTACTGCGTATTCTTGGACTTTGCGATGAAGAAGATGCCGCACAGCTTGCACTGAACGCAGAACACCTTTCTGCTCGTCATATAGCGGGAATATTCCGTCAACAGCGCCGACATCTCGCTGCAATTAACCCGAATAACACTACAAATCTCCGTGTCTTGCGGAGATTTTTTCTTTTTCAGCGTGGTGAATGTGTCAGTAATCAGCGTTTCCACATCATCACGGAACTGCTCGCCCAACAACGCTCTATCGGTCTGTTTCAGAGGTAATCCATGCCGCGCGTTCATATAGAATAAAGTGACGGTCTTGTACCATTTTGAGATAGTCCGTGCAAGCAGGCGCAGGGTAATGCTCTTATCAACCTTGAAGATGCAATCAAGCTCGTTTTTTGTTTCGGCAACTCTGTGGCTGTTGGAGTTCTTGTCGCAAAGGTTAGCGTAGAGCCTGTCCGAAAGTTCCTGAAGCTTCTCCACGTCCGACAACGACTTGAACACATCAGCTGCAAAAGTTCCGAGCGGCTGTTCACGAAGATATATGTCCAAATCCTTGACGGCGAGGTTTGGGGTGTCGCTGTTTTTCAGCACCTTTTTGATGATTTTCGTCGAGCCGCCGATTAGCATTTCGGTGCTGTCCGTGAGCAAAAGGACTGCCTCGTAGTCGTAATTCACATCAAATTTCTTCTCAAAATCCATAGAAACTACCTCCGTTACAAGGATAATGTAATTGGGATATTAGCAAATGTTGCAGGATGAGCCGATATTTCACTTATAAGTATAGCATAATACAGCCGTTTTAGGCAGAATACGACGTTGAAAAAGGTTTTACAAGGATAAAACATAAAGGTGCAATATACCGCATTATAAAAGCGTTTTCTTGATTGTAAAACTTGGTTGTACCGAAATACTATCCTTGTACAGTATATCACAGTCTATTGCATTTGTCAATCCCGTATGGTATGATATTGTCAAGGGACGAAGCTTCACCCGACATTCCGAACAACACCATTCAAGGAGGTAACTTTTATGACAAACGCAAAGAGAGAAGAAATTATAGCGGCGATGAGCAGCCTGCTCGAACAGCTCGTAGAGAACGAGCCGCCGAAAGCCGAAACAACCGCCACACCCGAAAAGGTTGAAATGCTGACGATAAAGGAGTGTACCGAGGCGGTCAAGGGGTTGAACGAGTACACGGTGCGACAGCTTATCGCCCGCAAGGAAATCCCCTCAATCAGAACGGGACAGGGTAAGCGCGGGAAGATACTCGTTCCGAAAGCGGCTCTGCTCCGCTATTTTGTTGGTGCATAATGAAAATACTTGAACGGATTAACCCAACGAACACCGGCTCGTACAATCGCCCCATTGCTCACGCTTTGGGGCTGAGTGCGGCGGTGGTTTACGCTGCGCTGATTAGCAAGCAGGTCTATTATGAACAGCACAATAAGCTTGATGAGGAAGGCTTCTTCTACTCAACGATTGCGGATTTGCAGGAAAGCACAACGCTCACCAAACGCCAACAGAAGGATGCAATAAAAGTTCTGATTGACAAAGGACTTATTAAGCGCAAGAGGTGCGGAATGCCTGCTAAACGGTATTTCCGTGTGCTTGACGATACAGAGCTGATTGACGATTTACTCAAACAGGGCGAAGCAATTATGAACGAGCTGAACCCGATAGCGCAGAAGTGCGAAAATGTAACTTCTTGTAGTGACAAAATCGTCCAACAAGAAGTGACAAATTGTAACATCAAGTTGGCACAAAACGTGCCTTATACTATAAATCATAATATAAATAAATCTAAAGAGAATAATCCTAATCTATCAATCCACGGCAGCGCTGATGTGATTGATATGATGGATAATTCAGCCGAGATTGTTTACGTTGAGGAGCGAGAAAACTACCTTGAACTTATCCGTGAGAATATCGAGTACGACTGTTTTGAAGAAAAGGAGCAGGATACGGTTGACGAGCTGGTGGAGATTATGCTTGATGTGGTGTGTTCAAGTAAAAGCGTTATTGGGGTTCACGGCGAGGACTTGCCGCACGAGGTGGTTAAAAGTAGGTATCTGAAACTCAATCACGAGCATATCGAATATGTGCTGTTATCGTTGAAGCGGAACACAAGCGACGTGAAGAACATCAGAGCATATCTGATAACGACGCTTTACAATGCTCCGACAACAAAGGACGCCTTTTTCACGGCTCTCGTTAACCACGATATGTGTGGGAGTGCGTAACAGCCCGGAGAGAATTTTTCTTTCAGATTTGAAAAGAAAATTTTGTCGGGCTTGGCAGGTTAAACATTTACAGCCCCGACAAGCTACAATACATAGCGGACGGGTTGGCTCGTGC
>CAMDZU010000225.1 GCA_945910715.1 uncultured Clostridia bacterium | reverse complement strand
GTAGTTGCCCTCAAGCACGCCCACAACGTTAAGGTCGTCGCCGTATTCCATATTGATTGCGTTAGTGGGCTGGCAAATGGAATAATCCGCCATCCATGTATCCGTATCCATTTGCAGCGGAACAATTCTGAAGCTGTCAGTAAGAGGGTGGATAAGGGGATCAATTACATTTCCGTTTTCATCCTGACCTGACCAGTGATACCTTGTGTCTTCGTCGTCATCATATATATCCACAAGGTCTGAACCTACTCCTGAGCCGAAAATTACCGTTGCATTGGGGTCGGTGCTGTTTTTCCAGCGGCCGTCCTGAAGCTTGTAGCCGAAATTCTCCATTTCGTCCATATAGCAGCCTATAAAGTTGCCCCAGGAAATGGCATACTCATCGTTGGCAATGCCGATTTGGTAGCCTACGGACATATTCTGATAGAAGGGAGTTACCGCCTTGACGTGCTCGATCTGCTTGAATTCCGTAAGAACATCGTCAGTAAGGTCAGGGACCTTGTTCTGCTCGTCGGGATTGTTTGAGCCGTAATTGTAAACACTTACAAGGGTAAGGTCAGCCATGTTGTTCAGCATTACGTTCTGCGCCTCGTTCATACCTACGCCCAGCGAAATCATTACAATGATTGCACAGGTGCCTATCACAACGCCCGTTACCGTAAGGAAGGTACGGGCCTTGTGCTTGGTAAGGTTTCTGAAGCACATTTTGAGAATATCTATCGTTTTCATTTATGCCTCGTTTATTTATTTTCGGAGTTTTCCGTGTTCTTTTCCTGAGCGTAGTAGTAATCCATATCGTCATCGTCTGATTTTGCTTTCTTTTTCTTCTTCACAATGATAATTACCACAACCGCAACAACAGCAGCGCCGCCAACGGCAATAAGAACGATTGCCCATACAGGCAGACCGCTCTCGGCGTAAATCGGGTTGCCTAAGTCGTCATAGCCGATAATTTCGCCGTTTTCGTCCGTTGGTACATCAGTGTTCATTCCGTCGTCGATAATTACGTCGCCGCCGGGATAATAATCTCCGCCGTTATCCATAGCGTTAACGGTAACAGCCGTTGAATTGCTGAAGCTGAATACGTCTGCGTCTTCGTTTTCGTAGGTAACGGTGATTGTAAGCTCCGATAAGCTTGTATCGTTGAACATAACGTTCTTGAACTTGATTTTCTCTTTTCTGGAGTTGGCTTCTATTGTGCCGATAAAGGCTGAGCCGTAGCTCTGACCGTTGGAATCGGTAAGGGTTGCCTCTGCGTTAAGCATATTGAGCGTGCCCGAGTTCTGAACGGAGAAGGAAACGTTGGACTGGCTGCCCTCGAAAATATATTCAAGTCCCGTAACGTCAAGTATAGACGCACGATAAGCTACAATTTTCTGCGAGAAGGCTTTGGATATTGTATTGCTTGTTCCGTCGGCATTTTCGGAATAAACGTTGAAGGTAAGCTCCTGTTCGCCCTCTTCGTTGATTTTTATCTTGACGTTATCCTCATATTTGGTTGAAGCTGTGATATTGCCGATATATTCTCTTGCAAGCTCATTGCCCTGTGAATCGGTAAGATATACTTCAACATTGTATGCCGAGCCCTTGCCGCTGTTGATGATTGTGTAAGGAATTTCGGTATTTGAGCCTGTGTAAATCTGGGACGGATTCTTTACCTTGGCAATTCTCATATCGGAAGGCTTTTCAGCTTCTTCCTCCGCTTCTTCCCTGGTGGTTATTTTAAGGGTAAAGGACTTTGAGTCGGTGTGCTTTTCCTTGTCGTTGTTTTCATAAACAAGCTTTGCAGTGTAGGTTTCTGTGCCTGCGCCTGAAGCAAGAACGTTGAAATTATAGGAAACGGAGGTGCAGGGATCCATCTGGCTGATGAAAAGGCTGTCAACCGTGTTTCCTGCCATGTCGTAAAGGGTTATTTCCGCACCTGTAATGGCTGTTTTTGTCGGGTTTGTAACTGCAAAGGGAATCTGTGTAAGCTCGTCAACGGGTATGCTTGCGGGAACGGTAATGCTCTGGATTTTCAGAGAGCCTGCGTCGTTGTTTTCGCTTGCCGCAATTACCTTTACGTCAAAATCCTTGGAGGCAACCAGCTTTTTGCCTGCGGTATTGGTGTACTGTACCTTCAGCGTAAGCTTCTCGGAAGCCGCCTTTGAGAGAGTATAGGCGATAGTGCCGTCTGTTTTTTCGTGAGCGTTTGAAGTGCCGATATATGCGCTTGAAATCTGCTTTTCGCCGTTGTAGATATATGCCTGAGCGTCAAGGAAGCTTTCGTCCCCTGTGTTGATAAGCTCGAAGGTGAGGGTCTGGAGCTCGTCTGTGTGAGCTGTTTTTTCGTATGTAAGGCCGCTTATTTTCAGAGGGGTGCTGCCCACAATGCTTACTACAAATGTGCTTTTTTCTGTTTTTTCGGTATTATTGTTTTTGTAGTTTACCGCAATCTCAATAGAATGAGAGCCTTTTTCGCTTAATGAAAACGGAAGCTCTACAGCTGCGGATGAAGCTGCGGGAACAGTGCCGATATACTTGTTTATGATTGTTTTATCGGAGCTTGTATCCGTGAGGGTTACGCTTACGTCTGTTATATCGATGCTGTAATTGTTGATAATATCGGCGGTGGTTGTAATCTCCTTGCCTGCAACAATATCGTTCTGGGGAAAAGAAATATTCTTTATGAAAACAGAGCCATCCTTTGAGTTATCTGTTTCTTTTGGCAAATCTGAGATTTTGAGAGCAAGATTGTTCTGAATAGTTCGCTTCTCACCATTATGTTTATAGGTAATGTTAAAGGTGAGATACTGAACCGATGATTTTATATCAGAGGGAATGCTCAGTACAAATCTGTTTGGCTTGTTGAGAGATACGCTGGATACTTCTGTTAAACCGCTGACAACAGTAAGCTCTCCTGTTCCGGACAATGTAACGGAAATATCTGAAATAGTGCTTCCGTCACCTCCGCTTTGTCCAACGGCAAAAAACATATCAACAGTTTTATTGGTTGCTGAAATAGTTTCAACAGGTAAATATACATATACTTCCGGCTCGCTTTCCAATGCCGACGCCGGCAGTACCATTGAAAAAATCATTAAAAATGCAGTTGTCAGTGCAATAAATTTACGTTTCATTTTAATCTCCATTCTTTAAAATATCGGAGGTATCCTTTGTGTCCGACACAATTTTACCGTCAACGATAGTAATAATTCTGTCCGCAAATGCGGCAATTTCACGGTCGTGGCTTACCAGCACAAGAGTAAGTCCGTTTTCGTGGCATATTCTCACCATCAGCTTCATAACGTCAATGGTGGTTTTGGTGTCAAGGTTTCCCGTAGGCTCGTCTGCAAAAACGATTTTAGGCTTTGCGGCAAAGGCTCTTGCAATGCCTACACGCTGCTGCTGACCGCCCGACATCTGGGTGGGCTGGGGC
>CAMDZU010000224.1 GCA_945910715.1 uncultured Clostridia bacterium | reverse complement strand
AGCGCAAAACGGTCGAACATTTTGACAACGGCGGTGACGATATTTGAAATAGAGCGGTTTTCCTGCTCAATCTCCTTCTGCTTTCTGCGGTAAATCACAACAAGCAGTATCGTATAGCACGCAAACAGCACAATAAGCCCTATGATAAGCACGTTGTTGTCGTTTCTGACAGTGGCTCTCATGCTTTCAACCGCCTGTGACGGGAAGGTCTGCACAAGGGCAAAGCCGCTGTGGGGCAATTGCGTGAGATAGCTTTTTGAGGGGCCGTTTATTCCCTTGACGCTGTAAACAAGAGGAGTGTGATTTTTCAGGCTGTCATAAATGGAGGCGGCAAGCTCCTCGCTGTCGTTTCCCGTTTCCAAAATGGATTGGCCGATAGTTTCCGCAGTAATTTCAGTTGTATTGCTGCCCACGATTGTTCCGTCCTCGCTTAACAGAAACACCACAGACTTATAGCCTAAAATGTCCTGGTCCATATATTTGTAAACCGTTTCGTCGGACAGATAGCCCACAATTGCGCCGATATTTTTTTCGCCTGCGGGAACGGGAGCGTAAAAGCACAGCTTGTTTTTAATATCGGCGGAATCGGATACAGACACGTCAATGCCGTTTTCGCCCGAAATTGCCTTTTTAAAGTTGGGATTATCGGAAAAATCGTACTCCGCTCCATCGTCCGAAACTGCCTTTCCGTCGGGGAAAGCATAAACCAGCTTATCGAAGCGCACTTCTCCCGTCATCTGCTTAAGTCGTGCCACATCGGCATTTTCCGAGGTCTGAATAATTCTTCCGTAGAGTATGCCTATTGTTCTTATACTGGACTTGTAGTTTGCAAAGATTGTGTCAAGGTTTTCTGCACTTTTTTCGGCAGCGGACTGTATAAAGCCTGATACCTGCTCCATAATGTGCTCTGTTGTATAGTGCATATTCAGACCAATCATCACAACAGCAAGAGCAATAACAACAGAGCCCATAATAAAGCGTGTTTTTACAGCATTGTAAATCTGCTTTTCCTTATTCTTCACAAGCTCACCGTCCTTTCCGTTACCGATTATAAAGCCATAAAGCCTGTCAATTAAATTGACAGGCAATTAAGGTATTAACTTATTTTATCAGTCGATAGCCTTAAGACATTCCACGGTATATTCATAGTCCGCCTTAAGTCTTTCATGCATAGGCTGTGTAACATTATTCTGTCCGCCTCTCAGCGCCTCCGCAATATCGCTGCTTGACTTGAAAAGCGTTCCCAGACCGAGATTCTGACAAACACCCTTTAAGGTATGGGCTGCACGGAAAGCCTCCTCAATATTCTGCTTTTCTATTTCCTCAAAAAAGGTCTGATAGCTTTTGTCCGCAAGGAATTTAATAAGGAATTTCTTAATCAGAGCCTCGCTGAAAAGCCTGCCAAGTACCTCGTCGTAATCTCCGCCTATTTTTTCGTAGAATTCTTTGATTGTCATAATACCACCATAATCATTTTTATTTTTAAGCGGAAAAACCACCTTCCGCCCTTGTATATCTGAATTTATTTTATACTATTTTCTGACAAAAGTCAACAATTTATCGGTGCAATATACATTCTTCATACATAATAATTCAGTCTTCAAAGCCGAATCTGACTCAAGCCGCACCCGTTATGTAATTTTCCCATAAGGTTTTTTCCGAATATACAGCATTTTGCATAAACTTACTGATTATTGCAGTTACAGCTTTATAACATTCCTTAAACTTACCGAAGCAGTACGAAATATGTGGAATTAGTATTATGTATGCAAAAATCGGACCGCATAAGCAGTCCGATTTTCGGTTGTTTCATTCAAATTCAATTATTCAAGCACAGCGTCCACATCTTCCTTTTCGGTTTTTTCCATATCCGAAAAGGCAACGCTGATTTTTCTGCCGTCAATGGCAAGGGAAACAGGCGTTTTGCTTGCCTTGTCAAATTTCAGGGTATAATCCCCGTATTCCGTCTTGCCCGAAAGCTGAATTATTTCGTCGGTGGTCACAAGGTCAAAGCCCTCGCCCACCGCCGCATTGTCAAGGGCGGAAAGAATAATCGAGCCAAGGCTTGTGTAGCTTTCGCTTTCAGTAACCTCTGCGGTTATTCCCTCAAGCTCCGCCGTTATTTCGCCCCCGTCAAAGGCAAGGGTAAGTCCGCTTAGGGCATAAGGCTCACTGAAAGCCATTGTCCATTTGCCCACGCTCTGCCGCTGCAGCTCCGCCTTTGCCTCAAAATCATCAAAGGTGATTTCCGCCCCGATTTTGTAGGGAATATCCATATCGGGCGGCTGCGGCTTCAGTATTTCCCCCGAGCAGGAGGTAAACAGCAGCAAAGCGCCAAGTGCCGCAAATGCAGATAAAATAAACCTTTTCATAATTGCCCCCAAATAAAAATATTCAAGGACAACCTTCATCATTTCATAACAAACGGCAATCGCTCAATAATATCGCTTGGCAAAATTCCTGCCATAGACATTTTTTCCGCAAGCACGTCTGCCGCCAGTCCATGGAGATACACACCCAGCACGGCTGCGCTGAACGGCTCAACTCCCTGTGCCGCCAGTCCTGCGATAATGCCTGTGAGAACGTCACCCGAGCCGCCCTTTGCTAGTCCTGCATTGCCTGTGGTGTTCACAAAGGCCTTGCCATCGGGAGAGACTATGACCGTGTTTACCCCTTTAAGCGCCACAACCGCATTCCATTCCTTTGCATAAGCTTTGGCAAGGGCTATTCTGTCCGCCTGTATTTCCTTGACGGACAGCCCCGTAAGTCTGCCGAATTCGGCGGGGTGAGGGGTTAATATAAGAGCTGACTTGTTGTCCTTTAACACATTTATATTAGCCGAAACCGAATTTATTCCATCTGCGTCAAGAATTACGGGACAATCCGCTTTTTTCAGCACAAGCTCCGCAATTTCCCTTGTTTCCCCGTTATTGCCCATTCCGCAGCCTATTGAAACGGCGGTAACCTTAGGGAGATACCTTTCAAGCACCTCGATACATTCGCTGTCAATAAAGCCCTCCTCGTCCGCTTCAAGGGGCAGAAAGGTCGCCTCGGGAGCATTGCAGGCAACCGCTCTTATTACCTCCTTTACGGCGGCAAGGGTAACAATGCCCGTTCCCGTCCGCAAAGCCGCCTTTGTTGACAAAACCGCCGCTCCGATATAGTATTCGCTGCCGCTTATGTTAAGCAGCCTGCCGTATGTGCCCTTGTGGGCGCTTTTTGTTCTTTCGGGAAGATAGGAGAGGATTTTCCTGTCGGTAAGCGCCGCCTCGTATTGCTCATAGCAATCGCCGTCAATGCCGATTTTAAGGAGCGACAGGCTGCCGCAGAAATCAAAGCAGGGGTGGCTTAGCAGCCCCTTTTTCACTGCTCCGAGAGTAAGAGTAACATCCGGCCTGAAAGCCTTTTCCGCAATTTCTCCCGTATCGGAAT
>CAMDZU010000223.1 GCA_945910715.1 uncultured Clostridia bacterium | reverse complement strand
AAAATAGCCCGTAGAAAAGCCGACAGAGCCGTTGACGAGCACGGGAACGTAAAACCGCCTGTACACCGCAAGGGTGAGCCGAAAGAGCTAGCGTTCACAGCCAAAGACACTCGGTACAAATCCAAGGAATGGCTGCAAGGCGTTAAACAGGCTGTAAAGCGTAGATTTTCCTTAGAAGCCGAGAAAAAACACATTACCAACTATCTGCATACCTACCACGAGGGGAAAGCACCCAGGGCAGCAGAAGCAGTTAAGCAGCGGAACGAGGTTATACGCAGCCTTAATCATTGGCTTGATGACCGCAAAAAAGAGGGGTATGTGCTGAAAAAAGAAGGAGATAAGGCATATTCTGAGCTATACAAGCGAGCTGTCGGTATCATCGAGGACGGGAAAGACATAGACGAATGGTTTTATGAAAATATAGCCTTAAATGCCGAAAAGGTGCAGCAGCAGCTTCGGAAGAAAGAGGAACGAGCTGCCAGAGCTGCGGATCGCAAAGCAACAGCACAGGAGCAAGCAGCGGAAAAAGTACTTGATACTGCTTATACACTTGCTATCAAATGCTACAATAGCAGAGTAAGCCGTGATATTGAGCGCAACACTTACACTACAGAAGTATTAGGAGAGCTTACCGGAAGTGAGTACGGTGCATATATCAGCAAGGAACACCCGAAATTGGAGAAAAATCTGAAAAAAGCTGTCCAAGAGGTAGCGAAAGTGGGGAAAACAAGGGAATTAGCAGCCAAATTGGAGCTTTATTTTCAGAAAAAGCTCACTATCGACTATTCAGCTCACGGAATGAGTAGCAGCTACATCGCATATTTCGAGGAGCCGTTCAGAGCTGCCGACGTTCTGATGAAAGAGATAGCAGGCAGCAGCTGCTGCTATGACCTACCTCCATCACCATCACAGCACAAAGCAGCCGAGGAAAAGCGGAAACGGGAAGAACGTGCTGCATTGGAACGTGCGAGGGAGAAGGCAGCAAAGGAACGAGCTGAGAAAGAAAAGAGCCGTCCCAAGACTTATGAAGCTCCTGCTCCTGTGCGTTCCCCGAAGAAAAAACACGATGATTGGAGCAGATAATATTTTTTTCTTTTCCGAAAACAATAAAAACAGGGTAGAAGCGTCCTTCTACCCTGTTTCATTATTCTTCTGGTGGCTCTGCGTGGTACTCCGTGTCCGTTCGGAACGATTTTGAAATTCCTCTGTGATTGAGGTATTCTTGCCGAGCCGCTTCGCGTTCTGCCCCTGTGGGTGAACGCTTGTATTTGCTAAAAAGCTCTCTATTGATGATTTTATCGACCTTTTCAGAAATTTTCTTTCTGATTTCGTCTGCTTCGTAACCCTCTGGAGCTTCATCAGAGAAGAAGAAGTCATAGAGGTCAAGAAACAGCTCCCAATCAATCTGGACTTGTTTGGACATTAGAAGCTCCCTTCCTTTTATCAGCTGAATACATAGCCGTGTATACGGCTATGTCAAAAAAACACCTTGCAACCGTGTTTTTATGCGTTCAGCTTTTTGAAATGTTCCTCTAACATAGTTTGTTCAGCTTGTAAGCGGTCAATCATCTGCTTGACGTGTTCCAGACGTTCTTCGAGGTTGTCAGCGTATTCGTAATTGATATATTCGCTGTACCGCTCTCCTTTAACGCCTTCGGACAAATCGCCCTTGCTGAATATTCTTTCATCAACCCACATAACTTACTCCTCCTCTGCCTCTGATGCGTTCGGCTCGTCATCGTAGTAATTGAGAAGCAGCTGCTTCTTATGCTCTGAGCCTTTCATCATAATCAATGGACTTACTTGATATACTCCGTTTCCTTAATTGCAGGTATGCAGGCGTGTCTACGCCTGCGTTATCAATCGTTTTATCAGTCCTCTTCGTAGCAGCAGCGTTCACAAAGACTAAATGCAAGTATGTAGTTTTCACACCAATTACATTTCCCAAAACAATGGCAGTTGGGATTGTTACAGTAAAGCGTGCCGTCAATATCTCGTATAGTGTCCGCACAATTGTTAAGTTCAGCACACACGAACTGAGAATACTTTTCGGATTTTGGCATTGATTTATAATCAATCATTTGTGTTCTCTCCCTCACGCTATATCATCAACAGATAGCTGATACTGTTCTTCCAACTGTGTCTGCTTGTTGGTCATTTCTTCTTCCTCATACTTGACAATATCCGCAATGACTTCCTTTGAGCCAAAGTCGAATGTTGCTCTGATGTTCTTGATGTCAGTCCAATCACCTTTACCGAATATGTTGGGATTTACTTGATATGTTGCAACCGCCAACCGCTTGAATATGCCTGCCTTAACGAATTGAGTTATTGCCTGCTCAATACGTTTCAGAGATACGCCAAGGCTCTTTGCAACCGTTTCTTTCAGCATCTTATTCATAAAGATAACCTGTCCACCGCCAACGGAGTTAATGTCTGCATAGCTCATATACTTCACGAACTCAATCAGTATAGGGTTTAAACCTTTCTGCAAGCCTTTGAGCTGCAACACACAATCCAGATACAGCTTTACGAAGTCAGGCTCTTTGGTCTTATACACTTCTTTTTGACTTATGACTTCGCCCTCTGTCGTTATTGTACGTTCCTCAAATACCTTAGTATCATAGTTTTTCGACACTCTTCGTCACTCCTCGTTCTAATTTTCGATTTTAGTATTTTCTAACCGTTTATTAGAATTATATCACCCATATTATACAATGTCAATACCTTTTTGAAAAAAATTCTAACGTACAAGTAGAAGGATTTTTTCTGTTCATCGACACAACATTCTACTAAATCGTTAGAATTTACCCCCAAAATAGTAGAATGTCACTCTTAAAATAGTAGAATGTCACTCTTAAAATAGTAGAATGTCAAAATGGAATTATTCCCTATAATGCGTAATTTTGGCATTTTCCCCCTTCTCTTCTTTTAAGTACCCTCTCAAAAGCAAGTAAACAGAATAACGCCTGCGTAGACACGCAGGCGTATCCGCAATTAAGGAGAAAGGGGCTAACGCTCCACCCCAATACCATTTGAACGACACATCAATCCAAATGTACCATTATAAATAGTACAAACACACCATTATAATGGTACAGACATACCAATAGGTTAGTACAAACAAAAATCAAGAAAACCCCATAACTACAGCGTTTTCTTCACTTTTTTCTTTTTTTTGCTCTCTTCTATTACCAAGCCGTATACACGGCTTGGTGTTTAGCTTTTAAGGAGAGGGGGGCTTCTGAATCAACACTGCTTTCAAGAAGATGTACCGCTGCTTGCAAGGGGGGTGCAGGGGGAACGCCCTGCCGCAAATGACCTTTTGCAAATCGGGTGCGCAGCTGCCCGAATTTGCGAAAGGGTGTATTTGCGCTCTCAATCGCCGAGGGCTTGACGGCACTGCTGCGCAGTGCTATAATGGAGATGTCTGG
>CAMDZU010000222.1 GCA_945910715.1 uncultured Clostridia bacterium | reverse complement strand
AATGGATGCAATGGGCGATAAGGCCAACGCAAAGAAAACCATGATTGCCGCAGGAGTGCCCGTTGTACCCGGCTCGGACGGCGTTATCACAAGCATTGAGGACGGAAAGCGCATTTCCGCCGAAATAGGCTACCCCGTTATGGTTAAGGCAAGCGCAGGAGGCGGCGGACGAGGAATCCGCCTTGTAAAGACCCCCGAGGAGCTTGAGGACGCAATTATCGCCGCACAGCAGGAGGCATTGCAGTTCTTCGGCAACGACGAGGTTTACATTGAAAAGTTTATCGTCAACCCAAGGCACGTTGAAATACAGCTTCTTGCAGACGAGCACGGAAACGTTATATACTTAGGCGAGCGTGACTGCTCATGCCAGCGCCGCAATCAGAAGGTGCTTGAGGAAAGCCCCAGCCCGATTATGACCGACGAGCTCCGCAGAAAAATGGGCGAAGCGGCTGTAAGAGCGGCAAAGGCCTGCGGCTATCACAACGCAGGCACGGTTGAATTTCTTGTTGATAAGGACAGGAACTTCTACTTTATGGAAATGAACGCAAGAATACAGGTTGAACACCCCGTAACCGAAATGGTAACGGGAATCGACCTTATCAAGGCGCAGCTTAAAATTGCGGCAGGAGAAACCCTTGAATATTCGCAGGACGACGTTAAGTTAAGCGGCCACGTTATCGAGTGCAGAGTAAATGCGGAGGACCCGAGAAACGGTTTCCGTCCCTGTCCCGGAAAAATCAAGTCAATCCACATGCCCGGCGGCTTTAACGTGCGTATCGACACGGCGGTTTATCAGGGCTATGAAATTCCGCCCTACTATGACAGTATGATTGCCAAGGTTATTGTCAAGGGCAACACAAGGCAGGAGGCAATTCAGAAAATGAAGGTTGCTCTGTCCGAATTTATTATCGAGGGAATTGTAACAAACGTTGATTTTCAGCTTAATCTGCTTCGTGACGAGGATTTCGACAGCGGAAATATCGACATCGGTTTCCTTAACCGTAAGGACCTCACAAAATAAAAAGCTTATAATGTGGGCAAAAGGAAGGATTTGCGAGAATGCTGGAAGATTTGTTTAAAATAGTCAAGGATCGTTTCAACGACGAAAAGGCGGAACAGAACGACGAAAAAAAGGTGGAAATACCAAAGGACCTGCTGTTCAAATGCCCCCGCTGCGGAACGGTAATTTACATGGAGGACTTTGAAAAGAACAAAAAGGTCTGCATTAACTGTAATTACCACGCCCGTCTTACATGGACCGAAAGACTTGAAATGACGGCGGACAAGGACAGCTTTATTGAGTTTGACGCAGGAATGACGTCCCTTAATCCTATTGAGTTTCCCGAATACGAGAAGAAAATTGCGGCGCTTCAGGAACAATGCGGTACAAAGGAAGCCATTGTTACGGGTGAATGTACCATACACGGCTACCGAGCGGTTATCGGTATTATGGACAGCCGCTTTATGATGGCGAGCATGGGCAGCGTTGTGGGTGAAAAAATCACAAGAGCCTTTGAGTACGCCGAAAGAAACAAGCTGCCTGTTATAATGTTCACGGCTTCGGGAGGCGCAAGAATGCAGGAGGGTATTGTTTCCCTTATGCAGATGGCGAAAACAAGCGGCGCAATTGCAAGACACAGCAGGGCTGGGCAGCTTTACATCACAGTAATGACCGACCCCACAACGGGCGGCGTTACAGCCTCCTTTGCAAGTATCGGCGATATTATCATTGCGGAGCCAAAGGTGCTTATCGGCTTTGCAGGCAGACGAGTTATTCAGGGCACGATAAAGCAGCAGCTCCCCGACGATTTCCAGTCGGCGGAATTCCTGCTTGAACACGGCTTTGTGGATATGATAATCGAGCGCAGGGAAATGCGGAAAACCCTGGCAAGACTGCTGAAAATGCATAATTATCCAAAGGAGGGCGCTGTGAATGAATAAGCTTACCGCTACCGAAAGACTTGAAATAATCAGAAACAAGAACAGACCCACCGTAAACGACTATATACCCCTTATTTTCAACCACTTTATGGAAATGCACGGGGACAGAGGCTTCGGGGACGACGCAGCCATAATGGGCGGCATTGCCACTCTTAACAGCGAGCCTGTAACGGTAATTGCACAGGTAAAGGGCAGAAACATTGAGGAAAACAAAAAAAGCAATTTCTCAATGCCGCACCCCGAGGGCTACAGAAAGGCACTCCGTCTTGCAAAGCAGGCGGAAAAATTCCACCGGCCGGTTATCTGTCTTATAGACACTCCCGGCGCTTTCTGCGGAGTTGAGGCTGAAAAAAGAGGACAGGGCGAGGCAATCGCTCGAAACCTTGAGGAATTTATGCTGCTGAGAACTCCCGTTATTTCCGTTGTGCTTGGAGAGGGCGGCAGCGGCGGCGCACTTGCCCTTGGCGTATGCGACGAGCTTGCAATGATGGAAAACGCTCTTTATTAGGTAATTTCACCGAGAGGATTTGCTTCAATTCTCTGGAAGGATCCCTCAAGGGAAAAAGAGGCGGCTGAGCTTATGAAAATTACCGCAGAGGATCTGGTGCGTTTCGGCGTCTGCGAAAGGATTATACCCGAGGCAGTGGGCGGCGCTCATAACGATATGAAGCTTACTGCTGACAATCTGTCCGAATATCTCACCGACGCAGTGAAGAGATTTAACAAATCCGATATTGACACACTGCTTGAAAACAGGTATAATAAGTTCAGAAAAATCGGAATGTTCACCTGCGAATAATTTTCCGAAAAATAATAAAAAAATTACTGTTTACCTATTGATTATTAAGGCGTTATGCTTTATAATAAAAATGCAAACTAAATCTAATGGAGGAAATTTTCAAATGGTATTTGACAAGGTAAAGGATATTATCATCGACCAGCTTGACGTTGATGAGGATAAGGTAACAATGGACGCTGAAATCAAGGGCGACTTAGGCGCAGATTCTCTTGACGCAGTTGACCTGATCATGGCATTTGAGGAAGAATTCAACATTGAAATTCCCGATGACGTTGCTGAAAACAAGATCAAGACTGTTGGCGACGCTGTTACTTATATCGAAGAAAATACAGAAAACTGATTTTTGGTAACAAAATTTAAAAAAAGCCTCCGAATGGGAGGCTTTTTTGTTGCAGAAATCATTTTTTTATGGTATATTTATAGTAGAGTAAAATGCTTGGAGGTGCAGGCATGGAAATTTTATGGATAGTATTGACTGTTGTGCTTGGAATTGCGGTGGTAATCTGCATTTTCACAATTGTATCATCAGACAGGCGCAGAAAGCTTGCCATTCACAAAAGCGAAGCATTGCAGAACATTACTTCAAAATATACCGTTATATGGCGCAGCGACCTGAAATCCGTTGAATACAGCAGCGGTCTTTCCGCCCTGCTTGAACAGGCAGGCGAAAAGGCGGACGCAACCTCTCTTGCGGCG
>CAMDZU010000221.1 GCA_945910715.1 uncultured Clostridia bacterium | reverse complement strand
TAACAAATCTTTTTGTAAATTCTATTCTAAATTGACATTTTATTCATAAAGTGGTATAATTGTTTCGGATATAACTTGCAGAACGGGGGTGACTGTACGAAAACGGGAAAAAGGCTTACAGCCCTTATTTTAAGCGTAATGCTCCTTGCTTCCTGCGGCGGCAATACGGCTGAAACCACCGCTGCCGAAACCACATGGACAATTACCGAAACCTCTCCCCCTGCTTCATCGGAAACAGCGGCGGATACAACAACCGAAAAAACAACCGCCGAAACAGCGTCTTCCCTTTCCGAAACCACAGCAACGTCAGCCCTTTCGGAAACGGAAGCAACCTCCGAAACCACCGTTACAACTACTGTTACCACCACCGTAACAACAACCCTTTCCACAACCGCAGCCACCTCTGAAGCAACCACAGCTCCTCCCCCCGAAACTACGGTTACAACCACGGAAAAGCCCCCTGCGCAGCCCTCTGAGCCTTACATAATAACCCCCGTGGCAAGCGGAAAGAAAACCGAGGAAACCGACCTTGGAGTTATCGACTTCTCAAACTGCGCTGACGGCTATGTAATGTGCAGCTACAAGGGCAAAAAGAAAAAGGTCAAGGTGCAGATAACCGCTCCGAATGGAGTTACCTATTCCTACAACCTTGACAGCGGCGGAAAATACGAGGTTTTCCCCCTTTCTGAGGGCAGCGGAAAATACCGTATCGGCATTTACGAAAACGTAAGCGACAACAGCTACGCAAAGGCGGCTGATACGGAAATAGATTATGAACCCGAAAACTCACTGCTCCCGTTCCTTACCCCAAATCAGTACGTCAATTACAATAAGGACAGCAAGGCGGTAGAGCTTGGCTCAAAGCTTTGCGCAGGAACGGAAACGGATACGGAAAAAATAGACGCCGTTTATTCATGGATTGTGGACAACGTGACCTATGACAAGGCTCTTGCAAAGGACGCACAGAGCAGCTACCTGCCCAATATTGACGGCACAGTCACAAAGAAAACGGGAATATGCCTTGATTATGCGGGAACAGCCTGTGCAATGCTACGCAGTCAGAAAATCCCCACAAAGCTTGTGGTAGGCTATGCAGGCACAATATATCACGCATGGCTCAGCGTTTACACAAAGGAACAGGGCTGGATTTACGGCATAATATATTTCGACGGCAAAAGCTGGCACAGAATGGACCCCACCTTTGCGGCAGGAAATAAATCCAGCGAAAAAATAATGAGCTTTATAGGCGATGATGAAAACTATACGGCTAAATTCATTTATTAGGAGGAAAAAATGTCACGTTCCGACCCTCTTTATTTATCGGCATTGTTTTCCGAGCTTTCGTCCATAATCGGTTCGGGAATTACCACAGCCGACGGACTTTATATGCTTATGTCAGACGAAAAGGACAAGGGCAGAAAGGCTGTGCTTAAGGTCCTTGCGGAAGAAACGGAAAAGGGGATTTCCCTGTCCGAGGCAATGAAAAAAACAGGGGCTTTCGAGCCCTTTGCATACCAATCGGTGGAGATAGGCGAAACCACAGGCCGCCTTGATTCGTCGCTTATGGCTTTGTCACGCTACTATACAAGGCAGGAGGAAATCGGCTCGGCAATAAAGAATGCGGTTGCCTTTCCCCTTATGCTGCTTGTAATTCTCCTTGCGGTAATGGGCGTGCTTATTACTCAGGTAATGCCCATCTTCGCAGACGTTTTTGAGCGGCTGGGAGCGGAGCTTTCTCCTGCCGCCGCAGCAGTAATGAATCTTGGCAGGGCAATTTCGGACAACGGCGCAATAATTCTGCCCGTGGCAATAGGCATTGTGCTGCTGTTTGTTATTGTTTTTGCAGTGCCTGCTCTCCGTGAAAGGGCGGCGGACTTTTTCTCGGGACTGTTTTCGGGCAGCAGGCTTAACCGCACAATTTCCTCCGCACGGTTTGCAAACGTAATGTCAATGGGTCTTTCCAGCGGCCTTGACCTTGACCGCTCTCTTGAAATGGCAAAGCGCACCGCAAATCCCTCTACGGTAAAGAAAATCAACCAGTGTCAGCGGCTTATCGGGGACGGAATGTCCTTCAGCAAGGCGGTAAGCCAGACAGAGCTTTTCGCCCCCATTTACTGCCGTATGCTGGACATCAGCTTTAAAACGGGCAATACCGACAGCGTTATGAGCGATATTGCCGACCGCTGCCAAAAAAAATCCGACGAGGCAATCGACGCCTCCGTTTCAAGAATAGAGCCGGTGCTTGTAATAATTATGTCGGTGCTTGTGGGAGCAATTCTCCTTTCGGTAATGCTGCCGCTGCTGTCCGTTATGACCTCGGTTTCGTAAAGGGGCGGCTATGAGATTTATAAAGGTTTTTTTAGCGGATCACCTTTTCGGGCTGATTTTGTTCATTGTGTTTTTTATTGCCGCATTATGGGCGGTTTCCTCGGTACAGACAACCGACCGTGAGCAAAGCCGCAGAATTGCGGAGGACGGCATAAGACGTGCAGTAGTAAGCTGTTACGCAATCGAGGGAGCATATCCCGAAAGCCTTGACTACCTTAAGGAAAACTACGGTCTTTCCATAGACGAAAGCCGATATACCGTTATTTACAATGTTTTCGCTTCAAACCTTATGCCCGACATAACCGTTATAGAAAAGTGAGTGATTTAATGCAGACAAAGCAGAGCCATTCCATAGACAGCCTTTTTGCGCTGATACTTTTTTGCATTTTTGCGCTTACGGCGGTAATTTCGGCGGTAATGGGCGCAAATGTTTATATAAGCTCCTCAAAGCAATGGGAAAAGCGTTATGAAAGTCGGGTCTGCCTTGATTACATAACGGCGAAAATCCATTCCGCAGGGGAAAAGGGAGCGGTTTCCTTAATGGAAACAGAGGGGCAAAAGGTTCTTGTCCTTTCGGAAAATGTGAATGATGAAATTTACGATACCTATATATACTGCCTTGACGGAAGTCTTTGCGAGCTGTACTGTGCAAGGGGAATACCCCTTTCCCTTGACAGCGGAACGGAAATTGCAAGGGCTGAAAGGGTGGATTTTGACCTTGACGGATCTCTGCTTACAGTAAGCTGTACCGACCCTGACGGCAGGACGGAAAAGGTTTTTGCAGAGGTGCTTTTATGAAAAGAAAATCACGTTCGGAGCTGTTTCTGCTGGAGCTTATTTTCGTGACCCTTGTTTTCGCAGTAAGCGCCGCTGTATGCACCTCGGTTTTTGCAAAGGCATATACGGTTTCAAGGGAAAGCGGCGAGCTTGATTTCGGGGTAAGGACGGCACGAAGCTGCATAGAGGTTGTAAAATCCCAAAGGGGCAATGTTTCGGAATGTGCCGAAATACTTGGCGCAAAGGCGGAAAAGGACAGCCTGACCCTTTATTTTGACGAGGATATGAACAGTACCCAAACGGAATCCGCCCCCTACAAGGCGGTAATCGA
>CAMDZU010000220.1 GCA_945910715.1 uncultured Clostridia bacterium | reverse complement strand
TCCAGCATTGAAAGCTGTCCGTCCGTATCGGTTTTCCCAAGACCGTTCAGCAAATCAAAAAGGATAGCCTTGTCCTGCTCATCAAGCATATAAAGTCCATCGTCAGAAATGTTCACATTTCCGTCTTGATATGAACAATTGCTCAGTACAAAGTTTTCAGCCATCTTTTCAAAAATCTGCCGTGGTTCAACAGACTGATAGCGTATCATTGTCTTTATTTCGTCAACTTTTAGCAGTATTTCCTCCAATGCCTTTACCCTTTTGTCAAGCCTTGAGGAAAGATAAAGTCCTGTTCCTGTGCTGATAATCAGCATTAAAACTATCATCAGAATTTTCATTATTTCCGTCCACCGCCGTTATTGATTCAATTTCACCAAGCCTGTCCTTACTCATAAGCACAATATGGCTTATTGCGCCGCTTTGGAGAATGGGACGGACAATGCTGCTTTCATAGGCTTCACTTACCGAGCCGCAGTGGGCGGTAATTATAAGCCTTACTCCGCTGTTTATGCACTTTTCTATTTCATCGCACTCTCTGCCCATTTCATCGCAGACTATGTATTCGGGGGACATTGTACGCAGCGCCATACTTATTGCCTCGCCTTTGCGGAAGCCGCTCAGAACGTCTGTATTTACTCCCACGTCGTTCTGAGGAACGCCGCCGCAGCAAGCCGCAATTTCGCCCCTTTCGTCAACTACCGTCACCTTTGACCGGTTGCCAAGCTGTCTTGCCAGATCACGCAGAATTGTTGTTTTTGCGGTAAGGGGCGGACCGATTATGAGCATTCCCTTAAAGCCTTTGTCCTCCTTGATAAGCTTGTACAGCCTGTCCCCACAGCCTTTATGCTCTCTTGCAATTCGCAGATTTATTGAGGAATAGCTGCCTATGGTTTCGGTTTTACCGTGCTTTACGATATTTGATCCGCAAAAACCTGCTCTGTGACCGCCTTTTATGGTTATGTACCCCTCTGCAAGCTCCTTTTCGTGGCTGTAAACAGAATAGCCGCAGAAACGGGTTATGCAGTCGGAGATGTCCTTCAGGGTAACAATACGCTCTCCTGCCTTAATCCGTGTGTTTTCCAGCTCCAGCATAACAGGTCGTCCTGCACGAAGACGGATTTCAGTCACTCTGTTTTTGGTTGAGGAGGGCAGCTTTATAAGCTCCGTGCCAAGCTCCCCCAGCATTTCCGCCGCCGAATCAAATCTGCTTTTTTCTGCCGTAATCATTTTATCACTCCTTTGCTTTGCATAGTCAAGTGTATGAAAACGGGACTGGTTTTAGAACAACAAAAAACTGCCCCGTTAAAACGGAGCAGTAAACCAAACTAATTTCTTCTATAATTCACAGACAAACCATTCTTCTTCCGTCTGCTTAAAGCCGACCGACGTAAACATCTTGCGGCTCTGTTCATTGAAGGAGTAAATATTCGCCTTAACCTGCGAAAAACCCTTTTCTCTCGCCAGCTTAATCATTTCAATAACGCATTTTCTTCCGATATGCCTGTTCTGATATTCTCTGCAAACCACAATGGAAATCTCGCCGTCGTTTCTTAATGTAACATCTCCCACAAGCACGCCGCAAAACTGAATATAATAACATTCTCCGTGAGTGCTCAGATAAGAATACATTGCCTTTAATCTGTCCATTGAATAGGTAAAATCAATGTTATCCACCTGTTTGCATAAAGCCTTATCCTGATACCATTCAAAAGCAGCCTCGTAATTGGGATAATATGGCACAAGAACAATCTCTGAATCAATTCTTCTTTCTTTCATTAACCTCAATCCTTAATATACTTTGCATTCTGATAAATCATTGTTTTTGTAAATGGATTATAAATAATGTCACGGCAGTTTTTGCCGAAAAATACATACTCGCTTTGGGTGCATACAGGAATAAAAACTGCGTCCTCAAGCAGAGTTTGCTCCGCTTTTTTGTATAATTCTGCACTTTTCTCGGCGGAAATTGCCTTTTCAGCCTGTGAAGCCAGCGTGCTGAACTCCGAGCTGCTGTAATTGGCCATATTTCCCGAAAGGGTAAATGGCTTTAAATAAGCGGAGGGGCTGTTGTATTCGCCTGTCAGCTTTACAAGAGCAAAGTCAAAATCTCCGCTTTCAAGGGTTGCCTGATATTCCGAATTTCCCATAGTCTTAAGGTTGCAGTAAAAGCTGAAATCCGCCTGCCAGTCCTGCATAATTGCGCTTGCATAATCCTTTACAGCAATGTTGTCGGGAGCAATTAAGTTAAGTCCCGTAAGGGCGGTCGAGCCTGATTTTTCAAGGGCTTTTTCGTAATATTTCTTTGCAAGGGTACGGTCGGGAGCAACGCCTGTTTCTCCCACAAGCTCGTGATATGTACTGTCAACAAAGCTGATTGCACGGGGAATTATGCTTGTTGTGACTGCGTAGCCCCTTGTTGCTTTGTCGAACTGCCTTGAAACGTCCAGCATAAGGGCTTTTCTGAGGTTATCGTCGGCAAAAATCGACTTTGTGTTAAACAGAATACCCCACACGGCGTTGTCGTTTTCGGTGTAATCGTAGCCCATTTTCATCAGCTCCGCCGCCTCGTCGCCGCTTGCGATATAGCTGTGTATAGTGCCGTCCGTAAAGTCCTTTCTGGGATTTGGCTCGTCTATAAAAAAGTTAAGTCCGTAGGGATAAACGGTACTTGGATTTTTTTCGTTGCGGCGAAGAATAAGGTTATTGTTGGTATTGCTCCAAGGGTCATAGTTCCAGGAATGAACGTAAAATGCGCCGTTAGAGGCAATATTTTCGGCTGAAAGGCCGTATCTTCCCTCGGTTTTTTCAAAGAAACTCTCACTGCAGGGCATTGCCGGAGCGGTTGTAAGCAGCACGGGGAAAAGGGGATTTGGGTAGTCGAGGGTTATTGTAAGCTCAAAGTCGCTGTCCGCCGTAACTCCAAGCTGATCCACAGGAACAAGTCCCTTGTTTATAAGCTGCGAATTTCTTATGCAGAACAGTGCGCTTGCAACGGTGGATTTTGCCGCAGGATTGAACAGCCGCCTTAATGCAAAAACAAAGTCATGGGCGGTACATTGCTCCTCAAAATCTCTTCCGTCGTACCAATAAACATCCTCTCTGAGTGTGAATTTATATGTAAGTCCGTCCTCGGAAACGGTGTAGCTTTCCGCAACGGCAGGCTCAACATCGCCGTTTTCGTCCAGCCTTAAAAGACCCTCGAATATATTGGCAATAAGCAGTATTGCCGAATCGTCCTTTGCGGATTGGGGGTCAAGAGTCCGGGGATTTCCCGAAATGTCGTATTTGAATATGTAGCCGCTGCCGTCGTCCTTATTGCAGGAGGTAAACGCAAAGCATATTGCAGCGGTAAGTAAAACAGCAAGTATTCGCTTGAATTTCAATTAAAAAACCTTTCCCTGCCTTACGGCAGATTTATTGTTGATTATATGAAGATAAG
>CAMDZU010000219.1 GCA_945910715.1 uncultured Clostridia bacterium | reverse complement strand
AAGCTTTTCAAGCAGCTTTGTAAAGGGCAGCAGTATCAGTGTTGCAAAAATGTTGAATATGCTGTGGACTACCGCTATTCCTGCAGGATTTGCTGCATCGTTCACAAAGGAAAAGCCTATGATTGCATCAAGAATATAGAACAGCGCCATAAAAATTACAGTTCCGATTACGTTGAAGTAAAGATGAACCATTGCGGCACGCTTTGCGTTTTTGTTTGCCCCCATTGAGGAAATAAGTGCGGTAGCGCAGGTGCCTATATTCTGTCCCATAATTATGGGCAGGGCAGAGCCGAAGGTCATGGCTCCCGTAGCGCACAATGCCTGAAGAATACCCACCGAAGCCGAGGAGCTTTGTATTACAGCGGTAAACACCGCTCCTGCGATTACTCCGAGAAAGGGGTTTGAGAAAAGGGTGAGTATATTTGTAAATTCGGGCACGTCTGCCAGCGGCTCAACCGCCTTTGACATTGTGGTCATACCGTACATCAGCACGGTAAAGCCAAGCAGAATAAGTCCAATGTCTTTGCGCTTGTCGCTTTTGGCGGCCATATACAGTATTATTCCCACAACCGCAAGAATAGGAGCAAAGGACGATGGCTTCAGCAGCTGAATAAAAAAGCTGTCCCCCTCTATTCCCGAAAGGCTCAGTATCCACGAGGTAACGGTAGTACCGATATTTGCACCCATAATGATACCCACAGCCTGATTAAGCTTCATTATGCCCGAGTTTACAAAGCCAACAACCATTACCGTTGTAGCGGAGGAGGACTGAATAACAGCCGTAACCGCCGCGCCCAGCAAAACCGCCATAATTTTCCTTGAGGTAAGCTTTTCCAGCACCTTTTCTAGAGTACCGCCCGAAAGTTTTTCCAGACCGCCTCCCATTATGTTCATACCGAACAAAAACAGCACAAGACCGCCTATCATGGTAAGCACACCAAATAAATCCATAGTCTTCTCCTTAATTATACACTTTTTCTTTATCTTTTTCAATGATAACATACAAATGTAAAGTCACCATAGGGTTAATGTAAAATTTGTGTAAAATTTGAAAAAGCAAGGATTTATAAGGGTTTATCCGACTTTTTGAAAGCTTTGACAAGGGAAATGCGTAATAAACGTAAAGTGCATTGTAAAATTTATTCGTCCTTGTTTTTAAACTGCTCCAGCACCTTTGTCAGCGCTTTAGGCACGGGCAGCCCTAATTTTGCGCTGTTTTCAAGGAGAGAAATTCCCTCGTTGGCAAGAAATACAAAAATAACCGCCGTTCTGAGAGTAGAGCCGCTGCCTATTATCTGCACGTCGATAATGTTTCCCAAAGCAACAATCGACAGAAGCAGCACCTTTTTGCAGATTCCCTTGAAGCCAACCGAGCTGGACAGCTCCTTGCTGAATATGGCGGCAATTACGCCGCTTATGTAATCCAGCACCACAAAGGCAATCAGGGCGTAGAACATTCCGTCGATGGGCCCGAACAGAAATCCCACAATTGCTCCCGCAACAGCCGCTATCGTATCACATACATTTTTCATTTTTTGTTCCTCCGTAAAATAATTTAAGATATTTCCATATCTTTATTAGAATATAACGCAGAAGCATAGTGAAAAACAATGAAAAATGCTTGCAATGGTCGGAATTATAATGTATAATAGCCTAAGAAGAAATTGTAAAGGAAAAAACCGCAATGAGAATGAGAAAAAAGAAATATCTTGACGAAAGACTTGCCGCCTGCGAAAAGGTTTCTCTCGGCTGGCTTCAGGATTACGCTTCGGAAATGAGAGGGGAAAATCCACCTAAAATCCTTGATACAATAGAGATTTTCGGCAACAATAACCCCGTTCATCTTGAAATAGGCTGCGGAAAGGGTCAGTTTGCTGACGAAATAGCAAGACGAAATCCCGACATAAATTTTATTGCCGTTGAGCAGAACGCAAACGTAATTGTTTCCGCAATGGAACGCACCTTGAAAAACGGAACGCCAAATCTGCGCTATCTTATGGGAATGGCGGAGTATCTGGAAAAAATGTTTCCGCCGAAATCCGTTGAAAAAATCTATCTGAATTTCAGCTGTCCGTTCCCGAAAGGAACTTACGCAAAGCACAGGCTTACTCATAAGGTTTTTCTTGACATATACAAGAATATTCTTGTTGACGACGGCGTTATCGTTCAGAAAACAGACAACAGAATGCTCTATGAATTTTCCCTCGACAGCTTTTCCGAAAACGGCTTTATGATAAGGAACGTCACTCTTGATTTACATAACAGCAAAATTGAAGGGAATATTATTACCGAGTATGAAGAAAAATTCTCCTCTCAGGGTTTTCCTATCTATTATGTTGAGGCTGTAAACAAAAAATGGGGAGAAGAATAACAATATTTTGAAAAACTCTTTACTTTGAGGACAAAATGTTGTATAATTGGTTTATCAAATCTATTTGGAAAGGAATTTCGTATGAATAAATTAGTGGCATTTTTAGGAATTGCGGCTCTTTCCGGTATCGGCTACTGCGTTGGCAGACAGCTTGTTAAAAAGAGCGAGGAAAAAAGCGGAGTTTATGTAAAGACAAAGGAATCTACCGACAGCAAGTTCCACAGAGCAAGTATGTTTGCGGTTGGCGCAATAAAGACGGGCGCAGACAAGGTTGCCGAGGGAATCAGCGATATAATGAACAAGGATATGGTGAAAAAGGGCGAGGACACCATTGAGCAGGCAAAGGAAACCACCGAAACCGTTAAGGACAACGTTAAAAAGGAAATAGAAAACCTTAAGAATATGGTAGTTTCAATCAACGTTACTCCGGGCGAGGCTCAGGAGGAAGGCTTTGAAGAGTCTGAAGCCGACGAGAAAATCACTGAGGAATCTGAGGAATCTGATGAATCAGCCGAAAAGACGGAAGAGGCTGCCGCTCCCACAAAGGACAAGAAGCCCGAAGCTTCGGCTGACGATTATGATTTCACAGTAAGAAGCGAGAAAAAGCCCGTTCCCGATTTTACTTCCGATATTGATACAAGCTTTGGTTCATCGTCAAATATCGGCTTCAACGCAACAACAGAGCCTGAAGAGGATATTGCGGATTTTGAGGAAGAGGATTTTTCTTCTTCATACGAGTCGCTTTAATTCATAAACAAAACCTGCTGCACTATCACAGTACAGCAGGATTTTTAATGCTTTTTTTCATATTTAACGTTTACAATATATATTCCTGCACAAACAAGCAACAAGGCAATCACCGCCTTGAAGCCAAGCTCCTGCTTGCCCTCGCCAAGCCACCATGAGGAAAGAATAACACCGAAAACAGGGTTGAAAAAGCCGAAAACCGCAACTTTTGATACGGGATTGTGCTTTAAAAGAATTGCCCACAGGGAATAGGCAACAGCGGAAATAAAGGCAAGGTAAAGCAGTATCAGTACTGCGTTCAGGGAAACCGTTCTTATTCTTCCT
>CAMDZU010000218.1 GCA_945910715.1 uncultured Clostridia bacterium | reverse complement strand
CTTTGACGGAATTATACAGTTTTTTAAAACGCTGTTTTAATTAACAGATAGTATATAGATTAGGATAACAAAAATGGAAAAAATCAGATTACAGAAAATAATTGCCGACGCAGGCTACTGCTCACGGAGAAAAGCGGAGGAATATATCGCCAACGGTCAGGTCAAGGTAAACGGCCATGTGGCAGGTCTTGGGGACAAGGCAGACCCACGAAACGACCTTGTTACCGTCTGCGGCGAGAAAATAAACAGCGAGGAAACACAGCTCCGCTACATCAAGCTTTACAAGCCCAGGGGCTACGTTACCACCATGGCTGACAGTCACGGCAGAAAAATTGTCACCGAGCTGCTGACGGACGTAAAGGAGCGTGTTTACCCTATCGGTCGGCTTGACAGAAACTCCGAGGGACTGCTGCTGCTGACCAACGACGGCGCTTTCGCCAACGACATTATGCACCCTGCTCACCACGTCAGCAAGACCTACCGTGTTACAGTCCCCTCTGCGGTTACAGAGGAGCAGCTTGAGAAAATGGCAGGAGGCGTTGAAATCGAGGAGGGCGTGGTTACTCAGCCCTGCACCATAAACGTGCTTGTGGATGGAGCGGAACGCACTGTCCTTGAATTTATCATCAAGGAGGGCAAAAACCGCCAGATCCGTAAAATGTGCGCCGCAGTTTCCCTTGAGGTAAGCAGACTGCGCAGAACAAACATAGGCGGCGTTAAGCTTGGCATGCTTAAACCGGGGGAATATGCGGACTTAACCAAGGACGAGCTTCGTATTCTTCGTGCCTCCGCAGGAAAACCAATGGAAAGAAACGGCAGGAAAAAGAAATGATTGAACTGGGATTTGACGGTGAAAAGGACGGAAGGCTTTTGTTCACAGTTAAGGAAAAAGATGAAATTCTTTGTTCATTGTACGCAAATCTCAATACCGAAAGTATAATTATAACAGAACTCAACGGAGAGGAAATGTTTTTCGACCCCATTATCAGAACGGCAATGAACTGGGCGTCGGGAAAAGGCATTTCCTCTTGTATTTTTTCACTTTCTGACGATTATATGAACAAACTGTATTCCCTGGGTATTGTAGAAATGAACAATAATTCTATCCCTGACATAGAGTATTTCTTCAAAACTAAAAAAAATTGCGGAAAAGCCTGAAAGCCCTTGAAATTCTCTCCATTTTATAGTATAATTTACTGTGGAGAAATATTAAGGGTAATTTGTTAATAAAATAACAAGCCCTTGGCCTAATAAGAATAATTGATTGGAGGATTTTCCAAGTGGCAGAGAAAAAGACAATTGCTGAAATGGAACAGAAGATTTCTGACAGCGAAGCAAGAAACAGACTTATTTCCCTGTTTGACGAGGATAGCTTCGTTGAGCTGGACAAGTTTGTTTCATCAAAGGGAGAAACTGTGGGAGTAATCACAGGCTACGGTCTGGTTGACGGCTCTACGGTTTACGCTTTTGCGCAGGATATGAGCGTTAAGAGCGGCGCTGTCTGCAAGGCTGCGGCGGCAAAAATCAAGAAGGTTTACGAGCTTGCAATCAAGAACGGCTCCCCCGTTGCCGCAATTTACGATTCAAACGGCGCAGACGTAAGCGAGGGCATTGAGCTTCTTGCGGCTTACGGCGACATTGCAGAGGCAAGCGCAAAGCTTTCGGGCGTTGTACCTCAGATTGCAATTGTAGCAGGGGTTTGCGCAGGCACAACCGCAATGCTGGCTTGTATGGCGGATTACGTTATTATGACCGAAAAGTCCGAGTTTTTTATGACCGCTCCGTCTATTGCAGAGGATCAGCTTCCCAATGCGGGAACAGCGGAAAATGCCGCTAAATCGGGCGTTGCTGCAATAATCGCAAAGGACGACGCAGAAGCAATTGCGGCAGCAAAGAAGCTTATCGCAATTCTTCCCCAAAACAACCTTGAGCTTGCAGGCAACGACTATTACGAAGAAAACACAGCCGATGTTACCGCAGATTTAAAGGGCGGCGATATGGCAAAGGCTCTTGCAGACGCAGACAGCGTTATTGAGCTTTACAAGGATTTCGGCACAGCGGCTTATGTTGCTCTTGGCAGCATTAACTGGCGCACAACAGGCTTTGTTGCAGTAACAGGCAAGCTTACCTCAGCCGACAGCGCTAAGATTGCACGCTTTGTAAGCACCTGCGACGCTTTCTCAATTCCCGTTGTTACAATCGCAGATACAGAGGGCTTCGAGCCAAGCGCAGCAGCCGAGCTTGCAGGCTCTATCAGAGATGCAGCTAAGCTTACACAGGTTTACGCTTCCGCTACAACCGCTAAAATCACACTTATCACAGGCAAGGCTTACGCAGGAGCTTATGTTGCTCTTGCTTCCGCTTCCGACTTTACACTTGCCTTTGAGGACGCTGTAATTGCTCCCTGCGCTCCCACAGCAGCCGCAATTATGCTCCACAGCGACGAAATCGACAGCAAGGAAAAGCTTGCGGAGCTTGCCGCAGAATATGAAGCAAACGACGCTTCTCCTTTCAACGCTGCCGCTTACGGCTATGTTGACAGAGTAATCACAGCAGACGAGGCAAAGGCTGCCATCACTTCCGCTATGGATCTGCTTTCGGGCAAGAGAGTTGCTGCTCCTGCAAGAAAGCACATCAACTTTGTATATTGATTTTAATTCTACCGAAAGGATTTTTGAAAGATGAAAAGATATAACATTACAGTAAACGGTAACACCTATGATGTAACAGTTGAAGAGGCTGACGGCGCTTCTGCTCCTGCTGCCGCTCCCGCCGCTGCTCCCAAGGCTGCCGCTCCAAAGAAGGCTGCCGCTCCTGCAGGCGCACAGGGCTCTGTTAAGATTGAATCCCCAATGCCCGGCACAATCGTTGCTATCAAGGCCAACGTCGGCGACAAGGTAACAAACGGCACAGTTATTGCTGTTCTCGAGGCTATGAAAATGGAAAACGACATTGTTGCTTCGGGGGACGGCGTTATCGCTTCTATCAACGTAACAAAGGGCGAATCCGTAAATACAGGCTCGGTTATCGCTACATTAAACTAATGCGTCACAGAACAACATAACGGAAAGGAACCTTTAAATATGGCAAAAGTAAAAATTACCGAAACCGTGCTTCGTGACGCTCACCAGTCCCTTATTGCCACAAGAATGACAATGGACGAAATGCGCCCGATTTTAAGCACAATGGATAAAATCGGTTTCTACTCGCTGGAATGCTGGGGCGGCGCAACATTTGACTCCTGCCTCCGCTTCCTTGACGAAGACCCATGGGAAAGACTGCGTATTCTCCGCAAGGAAATGCCCAACTCCAAGCTCCAGATGCTGTTCAGAGGACAGAATATGCTTGGCTACCGTCACTACGCTGACGACGCTGTAAACTATTTCGTTCAGAAGTCTGTTGCAAACGGTATTGACATTATCCGTATCTTCGACGCTCTCAACGACATCAG